>DDWC01000008.1 GCA_002345475.1 Firmicutes bacterium UBA2296 | reverse complement strand
AGCATAAAGGTCCTGCAGTTTCGCCGTGGCGAAACTGCAGGACCTTTATGCTATGCATTCTCCCTATTGAAGCAACAGAATGCTTGGTGCTACTTTTTCTCCCCGGTTGAACTCCTGGATAAGCTTGCCGCCGCGCATGATATTTAGGCGGACGATGCGCTCCGCACATGTCACACGTTTGATCCCATAGGGGTCGAGGAACAGCCACACACGCTCCTGGATTTCTTCACTTGTTACGCGCGCCAGATAATAACTGGTCATTTGGATCTCACCTGCCCTTAATCTTTCAGTAATCCAGACGATCAAACAGGGTCGGTAGTTCCAACTTTCCCTGACAAGCTGCAAATTTATCGATACCACTGTGGCGGCGATGCAATATATTGTCCTTTTTCCCCGCTATACACGTCCGATATACCAGGTGGCACGCGCTCCCACCTCCAGTAGTTCCACCGAACTGAAGTGAGTCAGCATTTCATCATGTACCACCTCAATGAAGCGAAGATAGTCGCTTCCCTCCATGGCCTCAATAAAATCCAGCAAGCCGGATCGGACCCGGTTGAAGTCATGGATGATAACCAGATTTCTGGCGAGCCGTTTCATTTCACCGTACATCACATGCCGCTGTGCGGATGGCAGACCGTGAGCCACATAACTCGCGATTACCACATCAAAGCTACGGTCAGGAAAGGGCAAGCCATGTATGACGTCACCTGTCAGGAACTCTATTCCGCTCCCGGCATTCTTACGTCTGGCTACCTCGACCATTCTTCTCTCCTGGTCGACGCCGGTCACCTTATAGCCCCGCTCATGCCAGGCTGCGCAAAGCGCGCCTGTCCCACATCCCACGTCCAGAACACTCTTGAAGCCCCGCATGTCAATCTCCTGCTGTGCCAGATCCAGAACACCACCGTGAGACTTCCTCTGATGCTGGAAGAACAGGGAGTACAGAGGGGCAATCCTGCCAAAGAGCCCCTTGCTGGCAGGATCAGTCATCTGACACCCCTAACCGCGGTGCCACCCGCGCCATGGTACCCTGCTCAAAGGCATAGGCCAGCTTGATAAGACTGTGCTCGCTGAAAGCTGTCCCGGTGAAAGTCAGCCCGACCGGCCGGCCTGCGGCAGTGTAGCCAGCGGGAACGGTGACCGAAGGATACCCCGCTTTCGCGGCTACGCCACAACCAATGTTCCCCGGGAAAACCAGGGCGTCAAGCCTGTCTCGCGTCAGTGCCGCGTCCACACCCTGTTCACGGCAGTGAAGCAGGTTTTCCAGCCGTGCCCTGATATATTCCGATTCTGTCAGTGTGCCGCTCGTAGCTTCTGAAGCTATAAGAACAGACTGGCCGTACCGCAACCTGGCCTCGGAGTCCCCATTGTTAAAATCAATTACGTCTGCAAGACTATGGACAGGGGCATGGCAGCTTGTTCTGGCCAGATAGGCGTTTAGATTGGGTTTAAACTCGTAGAGGAGTACTCTGTAGTCTCCCTTTTCCACCTGGGGCGCGTAATCATCCACCTCCAGAATTACCGCACCAAGGCTGGTTAAAGCATCTATTGCCCTATCATAAACTGCGGCGCGGGCTTCATCCAGGTCAGCAAAGAACTGACGCACGATGCCCAGGCGAGCACCCTTGAGCGCATCGGGGCTAAGACCGGTAAGGTAGTCTTCCACCTCTCGCCCCCTTCTGGTCCTGGTAACTGGGTCTCGCTCAACGACGCCTGCCATGGCCCGCAGCATGGCAGCAGCGTCCACCACAGTGCGGGCAATGGGTCCGGCGGTATCCTGGCTGTGCGCAATGGGGATGATACCGGAGCGACTAATCAGGCCTACCGTAGGTTTGATTCCCACCAGCGAGCAGGAGTGTGCCGGACTGAGAATGGAACCTGAAGTTTCGGTACCTACCGCCAGAGGAGCGAAGCCAGCGGCGACACCGGCTGCCGACCCTGAGCTTGAACCGCCCACGTCAAAGTCACCGTAAGGATTCCTCACCTGTCCACCCCGCGAACTATAGCCGCTCGGCATGCCGTCAGTCATGAAGTTGGCCCACTCGGTCATGTTGGCCTTACCTAGAATCACGGCTCCTGCCCGTCGCAACTGGGCGGCGACGAAAGAGTCTTCTTCCGCGTAATGGGTGGCCAAGGCCAATGATCCCGCGCTGGTGTGCATTTTGTCACCAGTATCGATATTGTCCTTTAACAGCACCGGTATGCCATGCAAACGTCCCCGGCTGCCAGCCACCCGGCGTATGGTGTCCATACCATTGGCGATGTGTAACGCATCCGGGTTGATTTCAAGTACGGCATTAACTCCTGCGCCGCACTTGTTATGTTCGGCTATGCGCGCCAGACAATGGGCGGTAAGCTGTTCTGATGTCAGATCTCCTCTCTGCATGGCTTCCTGCAGATCGCGCAACGAAGCGTTGTCCAGCCATCTGTCCTGGCCCATCCTGCACCTCCTGAAAGATCGATTGTCATATAGTTCTCTCCATTGACACACAAATCCTACCGCGCATGGCCAATACCTCTGTGTGAAAAACCGCACCTGATGGCGCGGTTTATATGTGGCCTATATGAACTTAACTGCAGTCCCGTACGCCAGAACTTCCGCAGCACCCGCCATCACTGACGCCGACGCATAGCGGATGTTAATTACGGCGTCTGCCCCCAGAGCTTCTGCCTCAACCACCATGCGCTTTGTAGCCAGGGCACGAGCATCATTCATCATTTCATTGTAGGCCGTCAGCTCTCCGCCAACCAGAGTCTTAAAGCCCTGGGTAATGTCCTTACCTATGTTCTTACTCTGGATAGTGCTACCCTTTACCATGCCCAGCATGGTGAACTCCTTGCCGGTGATGTAGTCAGTATTTACTAAGATCATCTTCTTCCCCACTCCTTATTTCTTTTATTCTTTCTGCCAGCACTATGGCCAGGCCGGCAGCGACACCCAGGGGTACAACCAGAATCAGTGCTTTGACATAGCCAGGCAAAGCCAGAAGGAAGAGCAATCGCACGATGAACAGGTAATAGACGAGGATCAGCAGGCTTATGATTGCCGGGGCGATCATTTTCCTATAAGTCCCGGGCATGGAGCTCACCCCCCAAAGGAAGTAATATGAGAACTGCGCTGAGGCACAGCCGGGCTAGCTGTATAGCCTCACTGTCCCCGTTTCATTGAGATAGCGCAACAGCGAAAGAGTGATAGGTAGCCCAAAAAGCCCCAACAGGCCAAAGAGGCTAGCCCCTACGAACATACTCATAAGGGTGATGGCAGGATGCAGGCCTAACTGCCCTCCTACTATCTTCGGTTCCAGAATGTTCCGCACCACGGTGACTACCAGGTATACCACCAGCAGGCCTATGCCTAACGGGTAGTTGGCCTGGAAGAAGACAACAATAATCCAGGGTATCATGATGCCACCGGTTCCTAGCACAGGGAGCACGTCGAAAAGGGCTATGAGCAAGGCGATCAGGACAGCATTGGGAACGCGGATTATGCTCAAACCAATGGCCAGCTCAACAAAGGTCACCGTCATAATAATGGCATAGGAACGAATCACAACCAGCAAAGTGGTAAGCAAGTAATTGCGAACTTCAACGACCACATCTCGCCCCCGCGGGCTGAGCTGTCGCATGGCAACCGCCGATATCTTCTCCGTATCTCCCGCAAAAAAGAATGTCGATATTACCATCAGCAGGATCTTGATGGTAAAAGAGGGCAAGAAACTGGCAAAGTTTGAGGCATAACCTATCAGGGCCTTGGACACGTCACTCACTATGTCTCCAAGAGAACTGACAAACTGATTGAAACCTTCCCCCAGAAAATCAACGAGGTCAGGATCGAGTCTGGCCAGAAGTTGTTCCAGCCCTTCAAAGGCCGCCGTCAGAAATGGGGCCAGTTGGTTTGAGTAAAGTGATGGCAACTGAGCCACCCCTGCCACAGCCATAGATACTAGCTTGGCCCCTAGCAGGAACAGCACCAGTCCGATCAAGCTGTAAAACACCAGCACCAGAAGAAGGGTTACCACCTTCATCGGTGCTTTCGAGCTTCGCGCCAAAAGCTTGGCTGGCCTCTCCAGAAGATACGCTATGGCAAATGCCAGAAGAAAGGGACTGATGAGGCTAAACAGATAGCGCATGAACACATAGAGAAACGCCGCCAGCAGCACGAAATAGGCCGAGTTAAGAACAAAATCCACTTTCTTGTCTCGTTGTGCTTCCATAATGCCCTCCGTTATCCTTTGCCCCTCACCCCGTCACAGGCCTCAATGAACTTCTATTGTGGCAAAAGGCTACTTCTTCTGTTCGAGGATGATTTTGGCTGGATAGAACCCAAACCTTGCGTAAAAGCCATAGACCTCTTCGTTGCCCTCGGCAACCTCCAGAAAGATGCGGCTAACGTCCTGTGCGTTAAGCCAGTCAATCGACCTCTTCACCAGAACCTCTCCAAGCCCTGTCTGGCGAAACTCGGGCCGTACATACAGTGAGTCTATCTCCCCCACACGCAGGCGGTTCACCGTACTCACGCAATAGCCTGCCCTTTCGCCCTCTTCATTAAGAGCTATGATGACATGTAGACCCCGTTCGGAGTGGGAAAGTATGCTCTGTTTTCTCTTCGCAAAGGTGTTTTCGGCAAACACATCCGAGAAATGATTAGACCTCGCAGCATGGTGTTCGTTAAGCTTTTCCCACATCAGGCCTATATCGTCCAGCAGTTCGACGCCACCGACGGTAAAATTGAAGCCAAATCCCATATGCTCTACTCCCCTCTGCCGACACGACGAAACCGAGGTCTAGTCAGCATAATCACACCTGCCAGTAGCGCCAGAAACGATAGGGCGATTAGAAGCCATTTAAACAGTGTGGCTACGGGCGCTATCGCCGCCAGGAGCGGTGAGGCCTGGGGGTAACGGTACATGAAAACTCCCGCTGTCAGGTTCTCGAGGAAATCAAAGTCCGCTGCTGCCAAGGGCAAGAGATTTACCAGGTAGACATAGTCGGGCAATAACAGTCTACCATAAACAACCGTCAGGCTAGTAACCAGAAATGCCGCATAGGCTAAAGGCCACGCCACATCGAATGTGTAGCGCGCTCTCACGTAGTACGCTCGTCCCTCCGCTCCGTATTCCTGAGCCATGCGGTAAAGGTCAGAGGCGCTGTAAATGAGCGAGGTGTCCGGTGAGGGCAAGTCACCAATTAGCTCGGCACTGCGAGCTGCTTCGCCTGGCAGAACGACTAATATGAAGTAGGCGAAGACCGCCGTTGCAACAAGCAGCATCCAGAGCCGGACGGTGCGATATAAAGTCTGTGACACTTCGTGTAGCACTGCTTGTCCTCCTCCGTTTGCTTATTTTACCTCGTAGGCCCAAGGCAGGAGATCATTTGCCTTTGCCTTAAATGGGCCATCGGCTCCGGGCAGGATTACTTCTGCATCCGGCATGTAATACGCGAGAATCTGGCGGCAGTTTCCGCAAGGAGCGAGGATCGTCTCGCCCTGTTCTCCTGCCACTGCCACAATGACGGAAAAAGTTCGTTCTCCAGCAGTAATGGCATTGCCCAAGGCGATCTGTTCGGCGCAGGCGCCATGTAGCGAATAGACGTTGACGCCAACGTAGACGCCGCCTGAAGAGGTTCGCAAGGCGGCACCCACTGTATGCATGTAGTTGACCCCGTCGTAGTTTGGGATGATGGCTCTCCGCGCACGCTCAATTAACTCATAATCTTGGTGATCCAGATTCATTTCCACGCCTCCTTACACGTAAACCCTTCAATTGAGCCGCTGGGCCAGCACAGCGTACCATCCGATGTTAGCGAAGTCCGCTGCAAACTCGCCGCACTTTTCTCTGACATCTGGCGCCAACGTCCACAAATGGTCTATGTCGAAGCACCGCCTCACCGCAAAGCCGTGCCTGTGCAGAATCGCCTCGTAGTCCTTAAAACGGAGTGGGTAGTAGGTGGGCGCATAGGTAAAAGAAGTCTTCTCGTGCCTGCCATTCCGATCCGTGGAAGTGACGAAAACAAACTCAACGGAACTGTCACCATTCCAGTTCCATATCTGGTATAGGCTTCTGTGCTCCTCTGCCGTCATAACCAAAGGATCTCTGGCGGTGAAAATAGGCTTTTCCAATAAAAGTCTATCCCAGTTGCGCATATCGACATAGAGCAGCCCTCCGGGGTTAAGTCTTGCAGCAGCACCCCTGACGAAGTCTGAAACACCTTCCTCATCGACGTGCGGCAAGGAGTTACCTGTGGACATTAGGCAATCATATGTGTCCTTGAGCGCTTCACCCAACCGGGTAAAGTCTGCCGAGAAGAGATCGATGTCATAACCAGCTCCGGCGAAATTATCCCGTGCTTTGGCCAGCAAGTTGTCACTCACGTCCGACCCGGATACCCTGTAGCCCAGGCGTGCCAGGGGTAAAGTGGTTCCACCGGCACCGATGGAACAGTCATGTATGCTGTCCACGTCATAACCATGGAACGCTTCTTCATAAAACTCCATCAGACGTTGTTGTTGTCTATCTGACATGTTCTGATTGTACAAAGCAGAAGTATCGTAAATGCTAATTACTGCCACCGTCCTTCCGAGGCTTATCACGCTATTCTTGGTTATCTCACGGTGTTGTCAAATGAGGAGTTTACCGCCAGGATTCATGAGCGCCGCTACGCCTACTCTGCTCCCGTCGTCTTGGGCCGGTCAAACTCCAACTTCATGATTATTTCGTTACCCATGTATTCCCCTGTGGGCACAAAACCCAGCTTGCGATAGAACTTCTCGGGCCCCTCCTGGCCAGGGTCACAACTGAGCACTAGTTCTCTGGCGCCCTCTCTTTGCCTGACGTGGTCAATAATGAGCCCCATGGCTGACTTTCCGAAACCTTTGCCCTGATAGTGTTTGTCAATCATGAACCTCCACAGATAGTATTCCGGCTTTGTGGCGTCTTCGTAAATCATGACAAATCCCACGGGAGAATCCCCCCAGTAAATGGCGCGAAACCAGGCCTCCCTGCAAAAATAGGCCTGGGCCATGGACACAGCGTTTGGTGCGACGAACTCCCGCTGCGTTTCATGAACCTCAAGATCGCATATACTTCTCACTGTCTCTGCCGTAATTTCCTTTAAATGCAAGCGTTCAATTTCCATTAACTATAAACTCACCTCTTTCACTATTGTGACCCAATTGTCCCTTCATTACGCCTAGTCCCTGTTTAACTCAGCTACGGTGTCGGCGTCAAGCCTGCGCACCAGTTCCAGAACCAGTTTCACGGCATTGTCATAATCATCGCGATGGATAATGCCGGCATGGCTATGGATGTAGCGGGTGGGCACAGCAATACACAAACTGGGTACGCCACGGCCGTGGATATGTATGCGCCCTGCGTCAGTGCCGCCCCCGGCCATGGAATCGAATTGCAGAGGTATTCCTGCCTGCCTGGCAGTATCCACCACGAAGTTGCGCAACTTGATGTGAGGAATCATCGAGGCGTCGTAAAGAAGTATGACTGGCCCCTGCCCTAGCTTTTCATTGGCCTTATCCTCTGCTCCCGGCGTGTCTCCTGGGATGCCTACCTCCAGGGCGAAGCCAATGTCCGGATCAATCAGATGTGCACTGGTGGTGGCTCCGCGCAAGCCGACTTCTTCCTGGACAGTGCCCACGCCGTAAACGGTGTTTGGATGTGCTTCGTTCTTCAGTGCCTGAATGACCTCCATAAAAAGGGCACACCCCAGCCGATCGTCCCAGGCTTTGGCCATCAGGTACTTGGGGTTTTTCATTACAGTGAAGGGGCTGTCTGGCACGATAGGGTCGCCGGGGCAAATGCCGAATACCTCGCTAGCCTCCGCCTGGCTGGCAGCGCCCACATCTATAAACATGGTGTCCTTCTCCACGACTTTCTTGCGGTCTTCGGCAGACAGGATGTGCGGCGGCCTGGATCCAATGAGTCCCGGTACGTCGCCCTTGGATGTCTTTATGGTCACTCGCTGTGCCAGCATGACCTGTTCCCACCAACCACCCAGAGTCTGAAACTTGATGCCTTCCTTCGTAATACGTGTGACCATAAAACCTATTTCATCCATATGTCCAGCAATCATGATGCGCGGTCGGTCAGACGTGCCCTCCTTCCGACAAATGATGCTCCCCAGGCGGTCTGCAGAGACCTCAGCGTATCCCTCCATGCGTTCGGCTATTAACAGGCGCACTTCTCTCTCGTACCCTGGCACCCCGGGAACGTCGGTAATAGCTTTCAGTAGCTCTAATGTCTGATCCATTGATCTGCCTCCCTTAATTCTTATACCCGTAGATAACATTGCATAAGAGTGTCATTCGTCACCGTTTAGCAATTTCCTTCGGCAGCCCGCGCTTATACATGTTTCACTGCAGGGAGTTCTCCAAGGTGTGAAACAGGGGATTGACATAGATGTCCAGGCGGAGTAGCATCTTTGTTAGTATGCTAACAAAGGAGAGATGCCAGATGCCAATTCCTCGCCAGGTGGCTTTTCAAATAGGGGCTCTTTCCAATCTCATACGGCGCATGGTGCCCCGCGAAGTAAAGGACAAATCCATGGAGGGATTGACCATGCGACAGCGCTGGATACTGGGCTTTGTGGGACGCCGTGTACCTGCGGACGTGTACCAGAAGGACATCGAAAGCGAGATGAACATACGTCGCTCCACAGCCAGCGTCTTGTTGCGCCAGCTTGAGGAAAGCGGATTTATAACGCGGCAAGCGGTTGAGCATGACGCCAGGCTTAAGAAGATTCTCCTGACACCCATAGCCCAGCAACGCCTATCCCTGGCCATAGAAGGAATGAGGCAAATAGACGGTCTGCTGACAGAAAACATATCCCAAAGTGAACTGGACGCTTTCTATGCGGTCACCGACAAAATGAAGGATAATCTCGAGCGAGCCATCGCAGGGAGGACAGACAATGATCAAAATACTTAAGCGACTATCAGGTTTCGAGTGGCTGCTCATAGGCATCAGCATCATCTTCATCGCCTCAGGAGTGTGGCTTGACCTTGAGCTGCCGGGATACATGGCCGAGATTACCCGGCTGGTACAGACACCGGGGAGTTCGCTGACTCTGGTGTGGCGAGCTGGTTTTTTTATGCTGTTATGTGCTTTGGGCAGTGTGGCAACAGCGGTGGTGGTAGGCCTCCTGGCATCCCGGGTCGCGGCATCCTTCTCTATGCGGCTGAGAGCCAGCCTCTTCGACAAGGTGCTTTCGTTCTCAATGCAAGAGGTCAATGGATTCTCCACGGCCAGCCTCATTACGCGATCCACTAATGACGTCAATCAGATCCGCATGCTGATCGGCATGGGCTTGCAGGTAGTGGTCCGGGCACCCCTGCTGGCGGTATGGGCCATAACGAAGATTGCCGGCAAAAGCACCCAGTGGACTTCCGCCACTGCAGTTACAGTCCTTATGCTAATTGTGGTCGCCACCATAATCATGACGGTGGCCGTACCGCGGTTTCGCCGCATTCAGATTCTCACTGACAATCTCAACCGGGTGACCAGAGAGAATCTTACGGGGCTGCGCGTGGTGCGGGCGTACAACGCAGAAGGATTCGCCGAGGCGAAGTTCGCTTCAGCCAACAAGGAACTGACCGACACCAATCTCTTTGTCAGCAGGATTATGGCTGTTATCGGGCCAGCTATGAGCCTGATGATGGGCGGCCTGACTCTGGCCATCTACTGGCTGGGGGCATCTCTGATTAACGCCGCCGGTATGATGGACAAGCTCCCCCTCTTCAGCGATATGGTGGTTTTTTCATCCTACGCCATGCAGGTTGTCATGGCTTTTATGATGATGACCATGCTGTTCATCATCCTACCCCGGGCCAGTGTCTCCGCCAAGCGCGTAAACGAAGTTCTGGGTACTGAGACCACTATACTCGACGGGGCTGTCTCCGAGCCCGCTACAAGCCTGCGCGGCCACGTGGAGTTTCGCAATGTCAGCTTTAAGTATCCTGGTGCAGATGAATACGTGCTAAAGGACATAAATTTCACCGCTGAGCCGGGGCAGACCGTGGCTTTCATCGGCTCCACCGGAAGTGGCAAAAGCACTCTGATTAACCTTATAGCCAGGTTTCATGACGCGACAGAGGGCGAGATCCTGGTGGACGGGATCAGTGTTAAGGATTACACCCTGAAAGCGTTGCGAGATAAACTGGGATACGTGCCTCAGAAGGCGGTACTTTTCAGTGGCACCGTCCGGTCAAACATAGCCTTCGGCGACAGCGGCCATGGCTCCATTTCTGAAGATGAGATCAAGACAGCGGCAAAAGTAGCCCAGGCTGATGAGTTTGTCGAGCGCATGGAGGGTGGATACGACGGGAACATCGCCCAGGGCGGCGCTAACGTCTCTGGCGGTCAGAAGCAGCGCCTGGCCATTGCCAGGGCTGTGGCGAGGCGGCCCGAAATCTTCATCTTCGACGACTCCTTTTCTGCCCTTGACTATCGCACTGACCGCAAGCTGCGGGAGGCTTTGCGTCAGACCGGCTATGACAGTACCAAACTCATGGTGGCCCAGCGCATCGGCACTATCCGCGACGCTGACAGGATAATCGTACTGGAGCAGGGCCGTGTCGTGGGAGCCGACACCCACCACAACCTGCTTAAGACCTGTGAAGTCTATCGTGAAATCGCCAGCTCGCAGATGTCAAAGGAGGAATTAGCCCATGGCTAAGGATCAGTATCAAAGCAAAGAGCAGCCAAGGGTGAGAATCCGGGTTGGTGGTGGACCCGGCGGGGGTCCGATGATCCTGGGAGGCGGTAAGCCCAAGGACATGAAACGGGCCATCGCCAGAATAGTTGCCTATGTCCGCCGTTACCTGCCGCAGATCGTCCTCGCCGTCTCTCTGGCAATGGCAGGGGCAATCTTCACGATTTTGGGCCCGGACATTCTGAAGCGCATTACTAATCTCA
>DDWC01000002.1 GCA_002345475.1 Firmicutes bacterium UBA2296 | reverse complement strand
CATCCCGGTGTCGCGCTCCATGGCGTCCTGTAGCTGCTCTGGACGGATTCCGTAGCGCTTCATCTCTGCCAGAAGATCAACCAGACGCAGGCAAAACCCGGGCTGCCTTGCAGCTCGGCCAAAGAGCAACATCGACCCGCGGTTATCTTCGACTATACGCCTGACCAGCATCTGCTTACCCAGCGGAGACAGAGGCAACAATGTAGACCCGCCCACCAGCTGGCTAACCTGATGAGCTAACCTGCGAAAGCTGGTCACGCGAATACGCATAATACCACCGTCTTCACTGCGGGACGACAGCTCTCGCTCAGCCTGAAAAGTCGCCTGTTCGGGAGTTATCAACCAGAGTGGAGAACCATCTGGGCAAAGCGAAACTGCGGTCAACATCTCATTGTAGACCGCCTGTGACTTCCCGCTACCCGCTCTTCCCAGAATCAGCCTCAGCACGCCCATCGCCATCACCTGCATTCCTAAGTCCTGCCAACATACTTCGCCTGCTCACGGCGGGTTTCCTGCCGCGTTGAATAGGCAAACCATGACAGTCCAAATGTGCTATACTATTGGCGCTTAATGTGTTGACAAATTGGCGCCTGCCTGTAGTAT
This sequence comes from Firmicutes bacterium UBA2296, assembly GCA_002345475.1. Lineage (GTDB taxonomy): Bacteria > Bacillota > UBA994 > UBA994 > UBA994 > UBA2296. Next base: position 11,899 of record DDWC01000002.1, on the reverse strand, counting down.
TATGAGTAAGATAATGCCCCGGCCAACATATCCGGGCTACTAAAGGAGAGAAACGAATGAGCAACGAACTCCTGTCGACCTTTGGCAAGGTCAACCACAACCTGAGCGTGGCCTGTCTCGTTGAAAAGGCGATCTTGAGAGGAGAAGGCAAGCTCAGCCAGAGCGGCGCCCTATCGGTTGATACGGGCAAGTACACGGGGCGTTCGCCTAACGACCGTTTCATCGTGGATGAGGCTAGTGTGCACGACGATATCAGTTGGGGAAAAATCAACAAACCCTTCCCCAGGGACAAGTTCGACGCTCTGCGGGCCAAAGTAGAAGACTATCTCGCCCGGCAGGATGAAGTTTTCGTGTTTGACGGACATGTGGGGGCCAATGAGTCTCACCGCCTGAACATCCGTGTCGTCACCGAACTGGCTAGCCATAATCTCTTCTCACACCAGATATTCATACGCCCCAAGGCCCACCACCCTGCTGCATTTTATCCGGACTTTACCGTGCTTTCAGCTCCCGGATTGACTGCAGTACCTGAAATAGACGGCACCCACTCAGAGGCTTTCGTTATCATAAGTTTTGAACACCGCATGGTCATAATTGGTGGCACTGGATACGCCGGCGAGATAAAGAAATCAGTGTTCTCGGTCATGAACTACCTGTTGCCCAAGAAGGGTATTCTCCCCATGCACTGCTCAGCGAACCGGGGCACCAACGGCGTTGCCCTTTTCTTTGGTCTGTCAGGCACAGGCAAAACTACCCTCTCTGCCGACCCCAACCGTGAGCTAATCGGCGATGACGAACACGGCTGGGCTGATGACGGGATATTCAACTTTGAAGGCGGATGTTACGCCAAGTGTATCAATTTGCGCGAAGAAAATGAGCCGCAGATTTTCAACGCCCTGCGTTTTGGCGCCCTGCTTGAGAACGTGGTCCTTGACGACACAAACAGGTGCCCAGACTTCGACGATGAGAGTCTCACTGAAAACACTCGCGGATGCTATCCAATTGAGTACATCCCGAACGCCTCCACCACAGGAGTGGCAGAAATACCTAGCACCATCGTTTTCCTCACGGCCGATGCTTTCGGAGTAATGCCCCCAGTAGCCAGGCTGAGCAAAGAACAGGCCATGTACCACTTTATGTCCGGCTATACAAGCAAGCTGGCGGGCACCGAACGGGGCATTACAGAGCCCCAGGCCACTTTTTCCAGCTGTTTTGGCGCTCCCTTTATGCCGCTTCACCCTTCCGCCTATGCCAAACTCCTGGGCGAAAAGATTGAATCGAACCATGTGCGGGTATACATGGTCAACACGGGCTGGACAGGGGGCGGATTTGGCACGGGCAGCAGGATCTCCATCGCTCATACCAGAGCCATCGTCACCGCTATCCTCGACGGATCGCTGGAGCTGATACCCTCGACACAGGACCCCATATTCAATATAGACGTGCCCCATTATGTCCCGGGAGTGCCCCAGGAGATTCTCTTCCCGCAAAACACCTGGGCGGACAAAAAAGCCTTTACCACAACTGCTATCAGTCTGGCGCAGCAGTTCGTCACCAACTTTGCGCAGTTTGCCCCGGTGGAATCAGAACTTACCCGGGTCGGACCTTCTGAATCCTGAGACCACAGTGACAGCAAAAGACAGAGAGACCCTGCTGAAGATGGGGCAAAATGACGATGAACGAATTCTCATCGCCAGGGCTCTGGATAAAGCAAGACAGGCAGAGTTGACCGCCGACTCAGTTACCGGAGACTTCTACGATCCCGCGGAACGGGCCCTTCTCACGGCGGTCTTTGCCCGCCGCAAGGGGACGGCGCGGCTGCATGCCTTCGGCGGATACCCTCAGGCAGAGCGCATGAGAGCGGTTTTCACTCCCGATGATGAAGAGCCCTCAGTGGAGGACTACAGACTGCAGGTCCTCGAGCTCAGGCAAAGGGACCCCAACTCCCAGCTGTTACACCCGGCAGTTATGGGGGCCGTCTTGGCTCAGGGCATTAAGCGGGAGAAAATTGGCGACATAATTGTAGGAGAAGGCCTGGCATGGATCATCGTCGACCAGTCTCTGGCCGATACCGTCACCCTGACGTCTGTGGGACGGGACGCGGTCACATGTTCTATGAGCAGTCTGACCACTATTGCTGAGTACGCTCCACAGGTGGACTGCCAAACCGTGACGGTAGCCTCACCCAGGCTGGATGCTGTACTGGCCGCTGTATTTCATCTTTCCCGCAGTGACGCGGTGGGAGCGATTAAACGGGGCCTGGTGAAAGTGAATCACCAGCCCGAAACGGCAGCCAGCAGGAACCTTAAAGAGGGCGACCTGTTATCGTTGCGAGGCAAGGGCCGGGCCAGGCTGGTACGCCTGGCGGGCGAGACCCGTAAAGGCCGCTTAAGACTGGAAGTGGAGAGGCCGAAGCGCTAGGACGAAGTGCATAGAGGGTGAGGCGAATGAGACGTTGTCTGTTGACTGACTGGACCAAAGTAACATGCCGCGAGCTTCAATCCCCCACTGTTCCCGAGTGCTCCATTGCAATAAAAGACACCGCGCCGTACTGGTTTCCAGTAACGGCGCGGGTTTTGTTGCTATCCTCGATTTCTACACAGCCTACTGCATTTTCAGCATGTTGGCCAATGTAGCTACAACTTGTGCCCTGGTGGTGACTGTCCTGGGCATAAAGTTCACTCCGTCGCCGCGCATGACACCTTCGGCGTACACTATCGCGACGGCCCCCTGGTATTCCTCAGCAACTGCAGCGAAATCACCAAAGGGAGCAGACCAGATGCCTTTTAGTGCGGCAGTCTGACCATGGCCCAACATTTTCGCCAGATAGAAGGCGAAAATCTCACGGGTGACCGGGGTGTTTGGATCCAGATCACTGTCGTCTGAGAAGAGTCCCCGACTGAGGCCAAAGCCAAGGGGTGAAGCGAACTTGGTGTCCTGGTATTCACCGTAGGCTCTTGGCAGGATGATCACGTTGTCACCCCAGCCTGAAGCGTCGGCAAGCATCTTGAGCAGGTCTCCCAGAATGACTGCTTCGTCGGGACGGAAGGTATCACCCGCCAGACGCAGTAACCCCAGCCCGACGAGAAGGTTGATGTCATCCTCGGCCCAGTGCCCGACTATGTCAACATACTGCGGCTTTGTGTCAGCTACAACTGCCTGACCCTGCCAGTCCAGGTTTGCGCCTGTGCGGGGATCGAAGTTGTAGGTGTTAAGCGCCGCCGGTCTATAGACCAACGCCACTGTGTATACTGCGGGCTTCGTTGAGGAGTATGGGTCAGACTCATAACGCAGCACCTATTCCAGGTCCAGACCATGTGCGGCGAGGAAATGTGCGGCCATGGCCTCAGAAGAAATAACGCCTGCTGCGGAAGGCAGCTCTGCTCGATACCAGTTTACCCAGAAGCCAACGATGCGGCCGTCGTGGCGAACGGTAACTGAAAGGTTGTCGCCCTGCACAGGAATGCCATTATGCTCACGATCAAAGCTGAATCCGTAGCTGTGGGGGTAGCCGTTTTCCGGGTCTACCTCGTGTTTAGTGACAAGCTTGGTAAGAGCATACTCTGCCGGGGCGGCCTTCTGCAGGAAGGCTACGGCGATAGCTTCTGCCTGTTCGGGGGTCAGTTTGTAGTCGCCCTTTTCCATGCCTGGCTCTTTCTCGTTGAAATTGAAACTCAGTATGGCTCCGTTAGCCGCATTGACCCGAGCCGACGCCGAGCCGTAGTACTCCTCGCGCTCGACAAACCAGTTGATGTTCCAAAAACGCAGCGACTCATCGCTGTAATCCCGATACAAGCTGCTTCCGCTCATCTGGAAATCTGCGGGCAGCTTCAGCAGTTCTCTCACTTTTGCTTCGGCCTGCTCGGCCGTAAGCAGTCCTTCGAGAAGGTCGATTTCGCGCAACTCGTACTCGGTGAAGCGATCTTCGGCCTTATCCCCGCCGGCTCCAGGAGGCGCAGACTCCTGGGTCTGACGCTCTGTCCAGACGATGTCTCCGACGCTGATTTCGCCAGTAAAGGCGTCAATCTGCAACTGATAACCGTTTTCCAGGACATAGGCCAGATACGGTTTGCTGTCACCACGCCAGGAGTAGGAGCGCACGTACATGAGTTTGAACCCATGACCCGCAAAGATGCTCCCAGCTTCTTCAATGTCGATAATTCCGTCGGGAACGGGGAAGTCCAGCTCCTGCCAGTTAAGGTTGTAGGAAGTGACTTCGCCGGTATCGGCATTGACCTGTACATGGGCGTTGTTTGCGCGGAAAGCGAGGCCGTTGACATAGCGGACATAGGTGAATCCATAGGTGTGATGCCAGGAACGTTTGCCAACCACGATTGAGGGCTTCTGTACCCGATCCAGCGACATGGTTGCAAACTGCTCGGGAGCCAGTCTGCGCAGAAACTCCTCGGCTTTAGCCTTGACTTCGGCTTCGGTCAGCTTCGGCAATGCGGGGTATTGCCCACCCTGCACCCCTCGATCACGATTGTAACCGATGATAAGCTTACTGTTCCCGTCTACTCTCACGGTCAGGTAATCGTAGGAACGATCATCCGTCCCTGCCTTACCCTGCCAATGCAGGCTATATATCAGCCGACCATCATAGTTTTCCACGGTGCTGTAGAACGAGGTGAACTCGTCAGTCTCGGGGAAAAAGGTCTTAGCCAGCTGAATTGCCTCGCGAGCGTCTATGCCCCGCTCCGCTGCCAGCGCCGGGGTAACAGCGCTAAGTAGCATAAGAGCGGAAAGCAATGCAATAAAGAATCTTCTTAACACTTTGGTAACCTCCCTTTGGTATGATCTTCATTTTAATATGACGATGCCAATGCAAATTTGTTCCAACCCGGAGCAGCCCAAGTGATATAATTACTAGACAAGGAGGGATGACTATGGAGATAGCCAAAGACTTCACTTTGCCGGGCACCCAAGGTGATTTTACTCTTTCACTCGCCCTGAAACAGCAGCCTGTGTTGCTAATCTTTTACCCTAAGGATAACACAGCTGGCTGAACAAACCAGCTGACAGAGGCGCGTGACGCCTACCCCCTGGTCAAGGAAGCCGGATTAACTGTGGCTGCTATTAGCGCTGACACGATGACATCGCATGAAGAGTATTCAGCCAAGCTGGAATTGCCTTTCCCGTTGCTCAGTGACACCGAAAAAACGGTGTGTCGCGAATATGGTGTTCTCAAGCCCATCGTATCCCTGATTACCCGAACGGTGCTGGTGATCGACAGGAACATGCAGATAATGTACCGGCAGCAAGGCATGCCTCCCATGGCAGAAGTGATTGCCGCAGTCAAAGAAAAAGGAGTGGTTTGATGCACAAAGAATTGGACCTTATTTTCAAACGTCGCAGTATCCGCAAGTACCACGACAAACCGGTAAGTGCCGAACACGTGGAGACTCTGTTGCGGGCAGCCATGGCAGCGCCGTCGGCCAGCAACAAACAACCGTGGCAGTTCGTCGTCATTGAAGACCGCAAGACCCTCGACGCCTTTACCGAGGTGCATGCCTACGCCAAAATGCTCAAGGAGGCAACACTGTGCATCGCCGTATGTGGCGACAAGAGCAACCGCTTCTGGGTGCAGGATTGCTCTGCGGCCACGCAGAACATTCTGCTGGCAGCAGCTGGGCTTGGGCTCGGCAGTGTGTGGCTAGGTGTTCATCCCAACGAAGAGCGAGAGGGCCAGGTGTCTCAAATGCTCTCCATAGCACCAGAATACGCCCCGCTCTGCCTGATAGCAATAGGGCATCCGGCGGAAGAAAAAGGGCCTTCCGAGCGCTTCGATCCTCAGAAGGTACATTACGAAAAGTGGTAGCTCAATAACCTCTCTGCAAACAACAAGGAGCCCGGTGCGACACCGTCACGGTGTCACGCCGGGCTTCCCTGTTATTTGGCTAGAGACAGGCCAGCTGAGCCAGAGTGCGCACGGCCACGCCAGTGCCACCCTTGCCCTGGTAGTGCTTCTCCTTGTCAGTAAAAGCGGTCGGGGCTATGTCCAGATGAGCCCAGGGGGTCCCGCCGGAAAACTCACCGATAAACAGACCACCGGTCATTACGCCACCGAGGCGCCCGCCGGTATTTTGCAGATCTGCCACGGTGCTCTTAAAGAGCTCTTTGTAGTCATCGTCGCCCGGCATCTGCCAGAACCTCTCCCCGGTAAGGGCTGCGGCCTGCTTAATGTCTGCCACAAGGGCGTCACTATTGGCTACAATGGCCGAATAAATATTGGGGCCAAGGGCAACGCCGCAGGCTCCTGTAAGTGTGGCGGCGTCTACGATGCGCTGTGCGCCTAGCGAGTGGGCGTATGCTACTGCGTCGGCCAGAATCAGGCGTCCCTCGGCATCGGTATTGAGTATTTCAATGGTCTTCCCGTTCATCGCGGTGATGACATCGCCCGGCTTAAGCGCTGTGCCCGAAGGGAGGTTTTCAGAACAGGCAACTATGCCGAGAACACTGCGCTCCGGCTTGAGGTGGCCAATAGCCTGCATGGCGCCAAGCACCGCTGCGCCACCACTCATGTCGTTTTTCATCAGGTGCATGCCCTCGCCAGGTTTGAGCGAAATGCCGCCGCTATCGAAGGTGAGACCCTTGCCAACCAGGGCCAGCACGTCGTCGGCAGCGGAGCCGACATGCTTAAGGACAATCAGCTTAGCGGGCTCAGAGCTTCCCTGGGATACCCCCAGAAGCGCTCCCATACCTAATTTCTTCATATCTGCTTCTTCCAGTATCTCGCAGGTCAATCCGGTCTCAGCTGCAATCTTACGGGCGGCATCGGCCATGTGGCTGGGTGTCATCATGTTGCCCGGCAGATTTACCAGGTCTCTGGCAATCATGGTCGCTTCCGCCATGATAACGCCTTTGTCAGCGCCCGTCTGCGCTCCTTCTGTGGGCAAATCCTGGGGCACGGTCAGAATAATCTCGGCCAGCTCCAGCGTCTTGGCGTCGCTTTTCAGCCTGTCAAAACGGTACGCCCCCAACATAGCCCCTTCCACCATCGCCTGAGCACATGTTGCCGCATCCAGGCCGTCACCGCATACCAGCGGCATAGCGACACTTGACACCTTTCCCTTGAGGGCGGCGCGCATGCCTGTGCCCGCGGCCTGACGGACCTTCTCGGCAGTGAGATTCCTGCCCTCACCCAGGCCCACCAGAACCAGCTTACGAGCCTTCCCTGCCAAATGCAATACTGACGTCTCGTTGAGCTTGCCAGAGAATTCTCCACTGTTAATCAGCTGAGTTGCGGCACCCTGGCACACCGGGTCCAGTGCTGCCGCCTCGCTCATCAGTTCCTCAGAACCACCCTTCATCGGAACTACGTAAACATCGCAGACTACATTCTTCAGTACATCAGATTTAACTTTGATCTGCAAAACACAACTTCCTTTCGTAATGGACTCACACTTAACTTATACGGCATCTGGAGCCGGAATCCCTCTATCTCGGTCATTTCGTTGCCCAAGATAATTGGTGCCAAATACCCCCGATATGATCATGACCGCCCCTGCGAGACTGGCCAATCCGAAGGTTTCGCCCCTGATGAGGACACCGGCAGTGATGGAAACAACAGTGACGAGATTGGCGAACACCGCGGCCTGCGAAACCGGCAAGCGGGAAATTGCGAAGTTTACCAGGAAGAATGCCAGCACCGAGGAGACAACCCCCAGATACAGCAGTGACCCGACAACCTCAGGAATAGCCAGAGGCGCAAAATATCCGCTAAGATTTCCCTGCCGCCAGTGCGTCAGCAGAGAGATGATTTTAAAGGCAATCGCTCCCGTCCACATCATGACAAAGGTTATTTCAAAAGGACTAAACTGAGCCGAGGAACGCCGGGAGAAGACATTGTAAAGGGCAGCCGAGCACACGGCACCAAAGAGAAAGAGCAGACCTGACATCCCATGCTCATTCCCGGACCCTGTGCCTCCGAGAGCGACGACCATGACACCGCTGACTGAGAGCACAATAAAAACCATCTGCGCAGGGGTCACTCTCTCCCCCAGAAAAATGCGGCTGAGTATTGCCACAGCAATGGGTATGAGGGCTATCATCATTCCAGCCTGTGAAGTGCTACTGCGCATTATGCCGTTAGTTTCAAAGAGAAAGTACGCAATGGGCTGGAACAGTGCCACGGAAAGAACGCGAGTCACGTTCTTGCCACGGAACCTCACCGGCATGATCCCGCTGATTGCTATCAGGCTTACTACCGCCGCGGCTAAAGCAAAGCGAAATCCCAGAAGACGCAGGAAATCAATGCGGTCGAGCGCTGACTTGGTGAAGAGAAAAGACAACCCAAAAATCGACGCGAAGCCCAAACCGGCGAGGTAGGGCGCAGCGCGATCGAAAGCGCCTCTGGTCGCCGCAGACGAAGCAGTCATGCTAAAAGGTCCTCATTGCACGAACAACATGCTCTCTGATGGAACTGTGCAGATCCTCCCCGCCAAAGGTTACCGATCCAGAGAAATCAGGCTGCAACATGAAGAAGTTCAGCGAGATTCCGCCTTTCAGGTAGTGGACAGGGTCGAGGTGCAGCGGAGCAAAATAGACGGTGACTTCTTCATCGCCGGGGAACTCAGACGACAGTTCCTCAGCCAGTGAATCCAGGTTCAGCGTCTTGATACATGACATCATCTCCCTGGGAAGGGAGAGATCTTCCAGCATCCAGAGGTTGTTATTAAAAAAGCGTCCTTCCTGTCGGCTGACAGGGGCCAGTGGTTCCCGATTAGTAATGGCGCTCAGTACTCTGCGGACTGACTCTGCTGTGAACTTATCGTCGTAGACGGAGGGCATAGGCGATAGATTTGCCAGAGCGTTTATGTACTTCTCACCCACTTTTTCCCGCCCGCGGGTAGCCTCCCAAAAGTACAGGAGCGCCTCCATCACTTCAATGTTTACTTTGATTTTGATCATAGATGTTCCTCGCTTTCCAGCAGCATAGTGGCCCTAGTCGCGGAGAAGAGGTAAGGTCATACAATGCGGCCCACCGCGCCCTCTGACCAGTTCTGATCCTTCTATTTCTATGACATCAATACCGTGCTGCCTGAGTATTTTGTTGGTGATCTGATTGCGGTTGTACGTAATGACCCGCCCCGGAGACAGGGCCACAGTGTTGGTGCTGTCATTCCATTGTTCGCGAGCAGCGGCGATGGGGTCATCTCCCCCAGACCTGATAAGGGCTACGCGGTCCACCTGCAAAGCGCTGGCTAAGGCCTGGGACAACGTATCGGCCTGTTTGGCCACCACGTGACCATCGCGCCCCAGCACCAGTGAAAACACCGCCAGACGATCTTCTATGCCTGGATAGATGAGAAACTTGTCCACATCCACGGGTGTGAAAACAGTATCCAGATGCATGAAGTCGCGTTTGGCCGGTATGGCTATTACAATTACCTCTCTGACTTTGTCTCCCTTTTGCAGCAAAGCCTCGGCGGCAGCTTCGATCGCCTCTTCCGTAGTGCGCTCGCTCAAGCCCATAACTACAACATGTTCACTGAGCACCATTATGTCCCCGCCCTCCAGGCCCACTGGGAGCTCTTCCTCAAGGCAGAACTCAGTGCCCGCAAACAAGGGGTGGTGTTTCATAAGAAACTCGAGAAAAACCACTTCCCTGCGGCGCGAAAAGTTGAACATCTGCCCCTTCAGCATGCAGTCACCGATCATCACGCCGTGGTCCCGGGTAAAATACAGGCTGGGTAAGGGTGACAGAGAGAATGGGAAGCTTCCGGTGGTCAAATCACTGAGAGTAGTATGAGGCTTAAGATGTTTAATAGCCAGTTTGGTTATTCCGGCCATAAGAGTTGCCACCAGTTCGTGGATGGAAAGCACGTTTAAGTACCCCCGAATGGCCTTGACGCTTTCGGGGCGGACCACAGAGCTATAGAGCAGCTGCGACTCGACCAACTCGCTGCGATGACCGTACTTCTGCAGCGTTTCAGCCACCAGCTCATCCAGGTAATATACCTCCACTCCGGCTTTGCGCATGGTTCCTACAAAACCATCGTGCTCCTCCTGCGCTTTTTCGAGCCAGGGGATTTCGTCAAAGAGCAAGTCACCCAGATAGCGAGGCGTGAGGTTCAGGAGTTCTGCTCCCGGACGATGAACCAGGACTTTGCGCAAGCGGCCGACTTCGGATTTTACTCTAAGTTCCTTCACTAATACACCCACCTAACAGAAGTTTTAGCCCACAAAATGGTAGAAGCGCAGCGCATCCATGAAGTTGATGGCGGTAAGTGTCACAGTAGTATTATTGAGCCTGCGAGCCCCTGGGTACCAGCTTCCTCGCTCCGCCCCCTCTTCCTCGCGAAACTCTATTTCCACCTCGCAGGGAGACCCCAAATCGAAAGGCTTAAAGTCACCCAAACTGAGCAGGGCCTTTTTCACTCCCAGGCTTATGTTCTCCCTCGCCCAGGCAGGGCTGCGATTGACGCTGGCTGCACCAATGGCCGCCTTAACGGCCAGGGTGTCAACATGACCAAGCAAAGTACTCGCCTGCTGACAAAGCGCCTCATCGCCGGAAACAAAGACCACAGGAACCTGAAACATTCCTGCGATCAGCGCATTCCAGCCGGCCTCAGGCAGAGAAACGCCGTTGACTCGCAGGTCAGCTATGGATAGTGACATGGTGTGCTTGAGTATGGCGTTCCTGGTGTTAGCTTTGGCGTGGTACCCGATAAACACCGCTGCGCTGTAGGTTGCGTCCAAACCTTCCATCATGGAAAGTAGCCCGCCCGACCAATTGCGGATCAGGCGCGCCTCGGGGTGGAGTTCGTCTGGCAATATGTTGCACCCACTGTCGTGGGCGTCGCGCACCACTACTTCGGATGCTCCCGCAGCAAGAGCTCCCTCAACAGCTGCCGAGGCTTCTCTGGTCATCAGGGCGCGGAAATACTCGTAGTCCGCTTCTCCCCTGTTGGTTTCATGCCACTTCGTCACTCCACAGATGCCTTCCATGTCCACCGATATATACACCTTCATGTTATCAGTCATTTCTTAACCCCCCATGCCATGCTTTATGCCCTCAAATTATCTTACCATCATAGGACTCTATGGTACACACCAGGCGCATATAGGCTTAAAGAAATCGCAAAAGACTTATATGTCAACCGGGTGTATAATTATGGTGAACAAATGATCGCAAATTGAGGTGAAAGCAATGAACAGATTTTTCCATCTACCTAGCCTCTACGTCTATCTTCTGGCAGCGGTTCTGCTGGTGACGTCAGTGTTCCACGCTGCTGCCATTGTCCGTCAGGCGCTTTATGCAGTTCTTGGCATCAATGATTACTACGGGCCCAAGTATTACTATGACAATACCAATGTGACCCTTACACCAGACGCTGAAGAGTATCTTAACAACCTGCAACAGGAGCGACAACGCAGTGCCGACATAGCTAACATGCTGCGTAGCGCCGTGCTGCTGGCCCTTTCCTTTGGGTTCTTCATGTTCTTCTGGCGCAAAGCTGCTTCCAGCGGCGAGATTGAGATGATGTTCTCGGTGCGCAACTTCTACTTCTTCCTGGTGAGCTCAATTGCGTTTCTGATTTTCTTCTTCTCGCTCTCGGCTGGCCTGGGGACCCTTGTCAATATCGCCACGGGCAACGACCTATACTTCTACCTTTCTATTGAAGCGCCTCGTACTCCTGGCACAGGCGATCCGCAGCCGGTAACCTTGACCCTGCAGGACGTCAAAGACCGCATAGCCGCCCAGGAAAAGGAGCAAATGAACAACATGGGCAGAAGCAGGCAGCGACAGTTGATCGATCAACTGACCGTCTCTCTGGTAGCCCTGCCGATTTTCTTCTGGCACAACAAGCAGCTGACTATTTCTCAGGTCAAGGCTAGCTAGCAATCACCATAACAGAAGCACCCCGGGTTACCCGGGGTGCTTCTGTTATGGTGA
>DDWC01000085.1 GCA_002345475.1 Firmicutes bacterium UBA2296 | reverse complement strand
GAGCTCGACGAACCTTTGCTGCATCAGGGGATCCAGTCCGCTGGTCGGCTCGTCGAGAATATAGACTGCCGGGTCGTGCATGAAGGCAGCAACCAGACCAAGCTTCTGCTTGTTTCCCTTGCTCATCTTCCTGATCCTGGTATCTGCCGTCAACTCAAAGCGCTCAACCAGCTTCTTGCGCAGAACATCACTATTGCCGCCTCGAAGAGCTGACATAAATTGAAGAAACTGTGTGCCGGTCATATCGTCAAAAAACGCCATCTCTCCTGGGATGTAACCGACCACACGCTGGATCTTGTCGGCTTCCCGGGCGGAATCGTAACCAGCCACGCGGCTCCCGCCTGAATCGGGGAAAATGAAGCCCAGCAAGTTGCGTATGGTTGTTGTCTTACCTGCACCGTTGGGCCCCAGATAGCCAAAGGACTCTCCTTCGGACACCTGCAACGAAACATCAAAGATGCCCTTGCCGCCCTTGTACACTTTAGTGAGCTTGTTTACCACAATCACTTCGGCGTGCCCCCTATCCTAGGTTATCTTTCCGCGACCCGCGATGGACCAATATCCTGACACCTGGCCCCCGCTTACGACTACTGCCTTGTCATATAGATTGACAACAGGGCAAATGTGGTTGGGGATAATCTCTACTTTGTCGCCTACACTTAGAGCGCTGCGCAGAGCCTGGGACAGGAATATGCCATGTTCATCAAAGACGCGTGACAGACGGATCTCAGGCGCTGTTTTCAGGGCGCCGAGGCCGTCGGTGTTGCATACCCCTCCCTGTCGTTTTTGCATGGTCAGGGCTTTGGCACCGGCGTCAATTACTACCCTCTCTGGGGTGGGTCGACTAATGACAGTGGCCAGTACCGTGGCGGCACAGCGTGAGAAAGTACGAGTCACACCAGCCTGCCCCACATCACGGAAAATATACGTTCCAGGCCTAATTTCGGTTATGCCGGGGAGTATATCTGCCAGAAGAAGGGATGGAGTCGAACCAACACTTACTGTTTCGCACTCGTACCCGGATTCACGCAGGCCAGCGGCGAATTCAAGCATCTTTTGCTGCGCTGCAATAGCCTCATCCACCAGAGCTCCTTCGTCGGCCGAGCCGTATGTATGCCCCTCGTGGCAGAAGATGCCCTGAAGATGGAGGTTGTCTGCGGTAGCCACAATGCCGGCCAGGGCCAGCAGTTGCTCCATGGACGAAACGCCACAACGATTTTCGCCAACTTCCACTTCAATTAGTACGGGAAGGGTGCGCCCGCTACCGCAAAAAGCCGCGTCGAGAGCTTCCACCTGCTCTCTATTGTCTATGCCTACTAATACGTGGCAGCTTTCTGTCAGTTTCCTCAGGCGCGACAATTTACTGGCCCCGACCACCTGGTTGGCGATAAAAATGTCGTCTACGCCACCCTCAGCCATGACCTCAGCTTCGGCGAGCTTAGCCACGGTTATCCCCCTGGCTCCAGTCTGAATCTGCATTATGGCCAGTTCCGGGATTTTGTGTGTCTTGGTATGCGGCCTTAATGACACTTTAAAGGTATCGGCCTTGTCCTGCATTTCCTGCAGGTTAGCCCGAATAATATCGAGATCGAGTAGCAGGGACGGCGTGTCGACGGCGCAAAAGGGCGATGTCAGCATAAGTAACCTCCGTTCTCAAATGTTGAGCCATATGAACCAGAATATTCCTGCATTTCGATTATACACCCAGCCCTAAAGTAGTACAAACAGGGGGTACTGCTATATAATTCAGGTATGTGGATGCCTTCAAGGCGAAGGGAGAGAATGAAAAATGGACAGGATTGATCGCATACTGGCCAACGTGGCCAAGGTGATAATAGGGAAAAACACGGTGACAGAATATGTTCTGGCGGGGATACTGTGCGGCGGGCATATTCTCATCGAAGATGTGCCCGGTGTCGGCAAGACTACTCTGGCCAACACATTGGCCAGGAGTCTGGGCTGCACCTTCTCACGCATACAGTTTACTCCTGACCTGATGCCCTCTGACATAGTGGGTATTTCCGTATATGACAAGACTATGGACGCCTTCGTTTTTCGCCCTGGACCGATCATGAATCAGCTGATTCTGGCGGATGAAATAAACCGAACATCGCCACGCACTCAGTCTAGTTTGCTGGAAGCTATGTCGGAAGGGCAAATATCGGTGGACGGTACCACCTATCCCCTGCCAAGTCCCTTTATTGTCCTGGCCACCCAGAACCCTATAGACTATGAAGGAACCTATCCCCTGCCGGAAGCGCAACTGGACCGTTTTATGCTGCGGGTAACCATGGGGTACCCGACATTTTCGGACGAAACGTCCATAGTGTCACGACCGGGGGGTGAGTCTATGATCCGGGACGTCGTACCTGTCACCAATCCAGAGGAACTGATCGAAATGAGAGCGGCTGTGGAGAAAATTCATTTCTCCCGCGAGTTAGTGGAATACGTCGTCAATCTTACCCAGGCCACCCGGGAGCATCCCGACATCACCCTGGGCGTCAGCCCGCGGGGAGGTCAGCACCTTTTCCGGGGAGCTCAAGGCCTGGCCTATGTAAGAAAGCGTCCCCATGTCCTGCCCGATGACATCAAAGCAATGATAGCCTCGGTATTTTATCACCGCCTGATACTCAAACCTGAAGCTTTGTTGCGAGGAAAGACACCTCTGGATGTGATTAACGATGTGGTCAACAAGACCCATGTACCGGTGATCCGCCATGCGGATAAATAGCCCAATATACCTGCTGGGCGTACTGGCGGCCCTGTTCGCGGCGGTCTTTGTGGCTGGGCAGTTGCCCTATATGTTCCTCTACGTGTTGCTTCTGTGCACCTTGCTGCCACTTTTTGGCCTCTACAGAAGCCTGAAGCGGCTGGAGGGTGAAGTAGTGGTTGCCTCCCGCAACGTTGAAGCGGGACGTCCTGTTGATGTGACGTTTACAGTGACGAACTCCACCCGAGGCCGTTTCCCCTATCTTGCCCTGACTAACGACGCCGCTATGTTCAGCCAGAAGTCTGTCCTGCTGTCGCTGGGGCCTGAAGAATCCAGGGAGATACGCACCCAGGTCACCCCCAGCCGCCGCGGCACATACGACCTGTCCAGTGTTGCAGTATCAACTGGCGATCCTTTTGGCCTGTTCAGAATCAGCAGGCCCCTCGCCCATGGAGGGACTCTCAAGGTATACCCTCGCCTATTGCATCTCACAAATGAAGTGCTGCCGGCTTACCGACGTCCGGGGAATCATCGGACCCCCGCTGCGGCCCATGACGACCCTTCTGAGCAGGAAAGGCTACGTTTGTGGAGGAGTGGAGACAGAGTTCGGAACATTCATTGGCGGCAGACCGCCCGACAAGGTCAGGTAGTGGTAAGGAACATGGAACGAGCGGCGGACACCGAGCTGGCAATCCTGATTGACATGGATAAGAAGGCCTATAGAGCAGACAGGGATCATCGCCTGGAAGACCTGGCGGTAGAGCTGGTAGCATCGCTGGCGTACAATCGGCTGAGAGATAACCACCCTGTCCGAGTTTTCGTCGATCCACAGGGTAGCGGATGGATCAAGGCGACTCGTTTCAGCGACTACGAGAGTATTCTGGACGCTTTGATTGATCTGGCGCCCACACAAGAGGAGACGGTCTACAGCTCTTTGCACAGGCACAGTTATTCGCTGCCCGCGGGGACGTCCATAAACGTGGCATCACCGGCGCTGTCACTGGCAGATGCCGACTTTCTGCTCTCTCTGAAAAAGAGGGGGTTTCCGGTGACGCTGTTTCATTTGCGGGTGGACCCTCCTGATAATGCCACCGAGAAGTTGCTCGGTCGCATGCGCACCTCCGGCGTAAATGTGCATGTCCTTTATCCAACTGAAAGGGCCCAGGGCCATGTTGATAACCTTTAGAGAGAAGCTGAGGGCAGGTTTGGCGGTCTGGCTTAGTCTCTTTCTCAGCATGCCCATTACCGACTCCCTCGGGTACTCAGGCCAGGGGTTTTCGCTCCGGTTAGTTGTTATCATGACCGTCGTATTGCTCGCCTGGCTCACAGTGACCTACCCAACCACCTTCATCGCCGGAGTCCTAGGCATGATGCTGGGATCCGTTATCCTGTTTATTTTTGTTCCTGAAGTCGCAAAGGCCATGGTCCTGAGCCTTCTTAACGCCGCCAATACCAGCGCCGCCTTTCGTTTTGGCGCGGTAGTAAGCGCAGTGGCTTTGCTGGTGTTCGTCCTGCTTCGCCTGCCCCGCAGAATCAGTGAAGCAGGCCTATTGCTTTGCGGCCTGGGGTTGCTCATACCGCTGTGGTATCTGTATATTGATTCGGCATATGCTGCTCTGGTTTTCTACTTGCCAGCATGGTTTCTCTGGCTCGCGCACGGGCACGGAGATTCGCTGTGGCAGGAGATGCCGCCTGAGATGTTGCCGGGCTTTCGCCGCCAGTGGATTCGATATGCTTTGGTCACCCTCGCGTCCGTGATGGTAATGGCCACGCTATTGCCTAAGGGGTATACCGCGCTTCAATGGACAGGGCTGCAGATCTGGGCTGATCGCCACCTGCCTTTTCTCGCCGACCTGCGCGGCGGTGAAACCCACGACCTCAGAGGGGACGGTGGAGCTTTCTCTATAGCGGTGGCTGGATATGGCGATGGCGTTCGTTTGGGTGGTTCTGTTGTTGATGATCCGACTGTCCTGCTGGAAGTCAGTCGCGGGCGCAGTGATTACCTGCGAGGTAGCGTTTGGCAGGAATATACCGGAAGCACCTGGTCTACAGTGGGTGATTTGGGCCCGTGGTCAGCTCTTGAAGCTCCGAGTGCCCTGCGCCCGTTTCTGCGCAGCACACAACTGGAGATAAACCATCGCCGACTTCGCACGGTGACTGTGTTTACTCTACCCTACACTCATGCCGTCTTTGATCTCGACCGCACCATATATTTGTCCCCGGGCTATTCCGTCATCGCGGCGGATGAAGTACCTCGCAATGTACCTTACACAGTGCGCGGGATGACCATGGCCTACCGGGGCGCCTTCGATATTCTTGAGCAGGAGACTGCCGACACGGACCTTGACTTGTGGTTAGCCTTGCCGGATACGGTTTCTGCCGAGGTGGAGGCCCTGGCCCTCACCCTCACTGACGGACATGTCTCAGACTACAATAAGATGGCTATCCTGGAGTCTTACCTGCGACAAAACTATGAGTACAGCAAGATTGCCTCATCGCTACCTCCCCAAACTGATTTTGTTCATTTCTTCCTCTTCGCAGAGCAAAAGGGATACTGCACTTCCTTCGCCTCAGCCCTGGCGGTTATGGGCAGAATCGCGGGGGTACCCACCCGTTACGTGCAGGGTTTTCGTATGCCCGAAAAGGCCGATCAGGACGGCATATACCGGGTTACCGGCAGCGATGCCCACGCCTGGGTGGAAGCCTACATCGGAGGCCTGGGCTGGATGATTTTTGAGGCCACGCCGGTGTTTCCCACGACGTTGTCACTGCCCCTGCAGGCAAGCCCCGCTGAACCGGGAGGCGGATCCACGACGCCGGATAGTGAGGCGCCTCCGGAACGAGAGCCTTCCTTCTGGGACGATTTCCCTTTCATTATCGTTGACCCCAGTGCACCTCCCACGGAGTTCCCCCCCATCGCCACGCAAACCGCTCGTCTGGTCCCGGCTACTGTTCTGCTGTTTCTCATAGCTCTGGTGCTGTGGCGTTGGCGCAATCTTAGAAAAGCCCTGGGAATGATTGATAGCCTACCCGCTGGACGCAGGGAAATTGCCTATTACAATCTCTCCCTGGCGTTGCTGGAGGCCATGGGACTGGGCAAGAATCCCTCAGAAACACCACGCGAATATGGGCTCAGGGTCAATCGCCATGTCTACGATTGGAAACTCGATTTCCGCCGCATAAGTGAAGGGATAAATGACTGCCTATACGGCGAAGGCACCGAGATTGAAGCGGGATTCGCCAGTGAATCCCACGACTTCTTCTATTCGGTGCTTAACCGCTACATGGTTGTGTCTGGCCGGCTCAAAGGGCTATGGGAGCTATACCTCAGACAGAAACATCTCAGCGGCAAGCTACTGAGAACGCTGCTGGGGTAGTGGCTGACAATGCCTTTCAAGCAGGAATTATTACTGCCTCCGAGGAATATACACACCAAGATATTGATCCGGTTAGATATGGGGTGGGATAGCATGAAAACGGCTAAGCTGGTTGCGCTTATTGGCCTGATTGCCATGACAGCAGTCCTTGTTTATGGTTTTTCCGCTGGTGACTTCTTTGCCGACGGAGGACTTATACTGCAGAATCCCTGGGGGATAGTGTCTCTGGTTGACCTGTACGTTGGCTTTGCCCTGTTTTCACTGTGGATAGTATATCGGGAGCCCAACAAGGGTGTTGCCGCGCTCTGGGTGCTTTTGATGATGACCCTTGGATTCTTCACAGGCAGTCTCTACACCCTTATGGCGCTGTACAGATGTGATGGGGACCCGGTTGTTTTCTTCCTGGGCAGACAACGAGCCGGGAAAATCAGATCGTCGTGATGACAGACAGAACAAGGGAGATAATCGAGGAACTGCGCCTGGTTGTGACAGGCAAAACCCTGGATGCGTTGCTTCCACCCTTGGTTTACGCTCTGCTGAACTCGACACTGGGCCTGACCCTGGCAGCTGCGGCGGCACTCTTGTGCGCAGCTCTAATTACCCTGATTCGCCTTGCTCGAGGCCAGAAAATTCAGTATGCCGCCCTTGGCTTTGCAGCAGTTTTTTTGGCGGCGGGCTTGGCCTACATTACAAAAAATGCGGCAAATTACTTCCTCTCTGCGGCCTTAACCAGCGGTCTGCTGGTAGCTTCGTGCGCTGTTAGTCTGGCCGTGGGGCGTCCTTTGGCCGCCTGGGCCAGCCATTTGACCCGGGGTTGGCCCCTCGCTTGGTTCTGGAGAGAGGATGTCAAACCCGCGTACACCGAAGTCACTCTGGTCTGGATGGCGCTGCTCACAATGCGCCTGTGGGTGCAGATTTCTCTGCTGCGGTCAGGAGATGCGCTGCGCCTGGGCCTGACCAACGCCTTGCTTGGTTGGCCGGTGACCATCCCGGTACTCGTTTTCAGCTATGTTTACGGCATGTGGCGATTGCGCAAGCTGGGTGGTCCGGGGGTAGATGAATATACCGAGGGACAGAAACCTCCCTGGCGGGGGCAAGTGAAGGGTTTCTAGACTTTGTGAGGTGAATATGCCCATGACGGCTTTAGCCTGGTCGGTGGCAGTGTGCGGGGCATTAGGCGTTATTATTGATCTCATCCTGGCGGATAACGTCCCGGCTGCCCTTAGGCTTTTCAACTATTACACCATACAGACGAACCTGATGGTGTCCGTAATAGCTACCGTTGCGGCGTGTCAGGGGAACCAGGCCCCGACCTGGATTGCGCAGATTGGGCAGGCCGCTGCAGTCTGGATCGCTGTAACCAGCCTCGGCTACCATTTCCTGCTGTCCAGGCTTTACAAACCAGAAGGATGGCAGGCGCTAGCTAATGTTTTGTTGCATTACGCAACTCCCCTCGGCATGGTGATCTATTCTCAGTTGGCCTGGGGCGAAGTAAAGGCCACTCCACTTCTCTGGCTTTCTTATCCCATTGTCTATGCAGTGGCAAACCTCTTGCGTGGCAGCCTTACCGGTTACTACCCATACTGGTTTTTGCGCCCTTCTGG
>DDWC01000084.1 GCA_002345475.1 Firmicutes bacterium UBA2296 | reverse complement strand
CCGGGGGAATGCTCTTTGGCTCGCCCTATCGCCTCGAGCATATTGCCTTCTACCCATCAGAAAGTATGGGCTTCCCCACTTATTCAGTCATTTCGGGGCTCAATCCCTTTACGCTTACGCATTTCGGCCTACTATCTCGCTTGCCTACGCTTAAACATATCTGTTACCAAATATGCTCCAAGGCTAGCTACGGGCGGCTGGCTGGGCCTTACCCGGCGGGGTTCGCACCCGCTATGCAACACGACCTTGCTCGGCCGCACCCGATGGGTTCTGATTGGGGTTGATGAACCTGATAGAGATGGCCGCCTGTAATATCCAACCTCTAAACTCTACTTGTGCGGGATAAGGGTACCACAGGGGGAACGGGAGATCTTCAGATTGATGTCGGGGGGCTCTTTGGCCACTCCGTTCCTACAGCGGTATCAGTGACTCGTCTGTGGTGACAGTGATACCGTTTCCTCTACTCGCTTGGCGGCTCGTCGTCCTTGTTCTCATCAGGTCTATCAGAAATATCAGATCCACGTATCAGGCTGTCGTAATCCCCCTGGCGTCTGGCGTCTGGCGGCTGGAGCCTGGCGGCTGGCGGCTTGAGGCAGGAATATTGACCTGAATGACGAATATCCATATCTGGAAATACACTGACAGAGAGGGGAGTGTAGCTGGTGGCCAGGACCAGCCTTTTTCGCAATCGCACTTTTCTTGTCGTCTGGGTAGGGCAGACAGTATCCATGATCGGCGATATTCTCTTTGGGTTAGCCTTGATGTGGTGGGTCGTAGAGACCACCGGCAGCGGGCTGGCTATGTCCGCTTCAGCCCTGGCCTCTGGGCTGCCCCGGATATTGCTGGGTCCCTTTGCCGGAGTGCTGGCCGACAGGTTCGACAGGCGCAACCTGATGTTTGCCACCAATGCCGTAGGCGCGCTTATAACCCTGAGCATGGTGTTTCTCTACGTGAATGGAATATTTTCGCTAGGCCTTATAATCGGCGCGGCCGCCGCGCTCGGCGCTACCGCGGCTGTTCACTCGCCCTGTTTTGAAGCCACCATTCCCTCAATAGTGGACGCGACGGACCTCACCCGCGCCAACTCCCTGTTTCAGACTTCTCGCAGTGTCGCTGGCATTGTTGCCCCGGCTGTGAGCGGCATCATCATTGCGGTCTTCGGCATCGGAGCTTCCATCTTCATCGACTCTCTGACCTTTATCTTTGCCGGCCTGTCCCTATTGCTGGTCAGCTTGCCCTCGCCCAAAGTTGTCTCGCAGCAGGGCCTGCTGCGCCAGTCCACCGAGGGCTTTCGCTTCATCTTTGACCGACGCCTGCTCTTTTCCATGTTGCTGTTCTTTGCCGTAATAAACCTCACACTGGCGCCGCTGGGCATTGCCCTGCCCATGCTGATTCTGCAGGTGATGGCGGCCGGCCCGGCGCTATACGGCACCTTTGGGTCAAGCCAGTCCCTGGGTGTGCTGGTCGGTTCCAGCCTGCTGACTGCGTTTCCTCGCCTCAGCCGCAACTGTGGACTACTGGTGGTCATCTGCATTATTACCGGTGGCGCTTCAATAATGGTGTTGGGCCTGTGGCCCAACCCTATGGTATTGATAGGCGCAGGGTTCTTCCTGGGCTTTTCCATAGTCATAGCCCAGATTTCCTCGCAGTACATCTGGCAACGCGAAACCCCGGACGAGGTGCGCGGACGCGTCTTTGCCGCGCGTTTCACCTTCAGTGCCGCGCTGCAACCCGTGGGACTTGGTGTCGCGGGTCCTGTCATCGACCTGATAGGTCCGGCCCGCCTCCTCTCCCTGGGTGGCGGTCTGTGCGCCGCCTGTGGTTTCCTCGGTTTTCTCGTTCCCGGTCTGGTTTCGTACAAGCAGGCCACCGAATAATAGCGCAAATCGCATTCAACACTCGGCAATCAGCAGACAAGTGAAAGACCACAGGCGACTATCGACAAGCCGACCATACTTTCGTTCCCCTGTGGTGTCAGTGGCTCATCGTCAGTGGTGCCAGTGTAGTCGTTCCCCCAGTACTCTCCCTGGCGGCTGGCGGCTGGAGCCTGGCGGCTCAACATCAGCGGCTCATCAGCTTTCTCAACAGGCTCTCACAGCCCCGTTACCCCTGTGCTTACAGTATCCCTCGTCAGTGGTGCCCGTGTCTGGTCTTCTTCGTTGCCATGCTGCAATCGTCCTCATAAGCAAAACAGCGCCCCGTTGAGGGCGCTGTTGCTGCTTTCGTTAGAACTTGTCGTAATAGATGTTCTCCGGTTTAATATTATGTTTGGTCAAAACCTTGATACAGGCGTCTATCATGCCGGGTGAGCCACACAGGTAAGCTTCGGTATCGCTCAGGTCTCCCGTGTGGCGATCAAGGACATCTGTGATCAACCCGGTTTCTCCATCCCAGTTGTCCTCCGTAGCGGGGGCTGACAGGGCAGGGATGTAGGTGAAGTTGGGAAACTCCTCTGCAATCCCGGTGAACTCTTCCGTGTAGTAGAGATCCCTTTTCGATCTGGCCCCAAAAAAGTATTGGACTTTGCGCGGCATGCCGTGATCCCGCAGGTAGTGGACGATGGACCTTATGGGAGCCTTCCCCGAGCCGCCGGCTATGCATACGATGTCGCGATTGGATTCCTCTCTGAGATAGAAGTCACCAAAGGGACCTGTCACAGTTATCCTGTCGCCAACCTCCAGCGCCTTGTGGACGAAGGTAGTGGCCAGGCCCTTGGGCACCATGCGGATAATCAGTTCAAAGAAATCCTTGTCCTTCGGGTTTGACGCTATGGAGTACGCCCGTATGACATCCTCCATGCCAGGTACACGCAACTGAGCGTATTGGCCTGGCTTGAAATCAATCTCTTCCGACTCCAGAAGGCGGCAGCGAATAAGTTTTATGTCGTAGGTGAGATCCTCCACATGCTCAACAACAGTCACATATTCCCGGGCCGTTAGCAGGGAATCGGGTATTTCGATTTGCATGTCCCCGCGCACCTTCACCTGACAGGCCAACCTGATGCCGTCAGCCCGCTCCTCGGCCGAGAGAAACGCTTCCTCGGTAGGGAGGATCTCGCTGTCGCTGTCCAGCAGGCGGAATTTGCAGGCTCCGCACGTGGCTTTGCCGCCGCAGGCTGAAGGTATGAATATTTTGTTCTCGGCCAGGGCTCTCAGCACTGTGTCGTCGCCAAGAACAGGAACTTTGGTCTGCTTGTTGATGGTTATCACGCGTTCGCCGCTGCCTCCGAGAAGGCGGTCCAGGGCGATCAGTACCAGGGTTATGCCGACGAGAATCCCAATCAGCACCATAGGTGTGTATATGTTCATGTCAGCCTCCTAAAAACTCAGCCCGGCAAAACCCATGAAGGCCAGGGAGAGTATTCCCAGAATGATGAAGACGATCCCTTTTCCAGCCAGGCCCCGAGGTACATTGCTGATTTTCATCATCTTCTCCCTTACTCCCGCCACGAGAATTATAGCCATCATCCAGCCCAGCGACGAAGCGAGGGCAAAAACGGCTGTCTCGGCGAAGGTATATTGCCTGTTCACGAAGAACAGCGACACCGCCAGGACGACGCAGTTGACTGTGATGAGAGGCAGGAAGATGCCAAAAGCGGCATGTAGCTTCGGCAGATACTTCTCCATAAACATCTCCAGGAATTGCACCGTTGCCGCAATGGTGATGATGAAGACCAAGAGGCTGAGGTTCTCGGTGCCGGTGGCCTGAAGGAGCAAGTAGATGGGGTAGTTGATTATGGCGGNNCTACCGCCAATCCCATGCCGCGAGCATTCTTGACATTAGTAGAAATGGCGATGAGCGGGCACATACCCAATATGAAGATTAGCGCAATGTTATTGTTCAGCAGCGATGCGAAAAACAGATCTGAAAGGTTCATGCTAGTCCCCCCTACGCCGCTTCATGATAGTGGATCAGTTCGCGAATACCCCAGATGAACAGCCCCACAATGAAGAATCCTCCGGGGGCCAGCGCCATAACCGTCCAGGTAGTGAAACTGTCAGGCATCACCTGAGCGTTCAGTAGAGTCCCAACAGCCAGCAGTTCACGCACTGCGCCCACTACTATCAGCACCAGGGTGTAACCCAGGCCGCTGGCCAGGCCATCCAGCATGGAATAGCGCGGGTTGTTGCGCACGGCGAAGGCCTCGGCCCGTCCCATAACTATACAGTTGGTGATGATCAGGCCGACATAAGCTCCCAGAGCGCGGCTTATTACCGGAAAGTAAGCAGCCAGAAACATCTGCACGGTTATCACGTAGGTTGATATGATAACCATGTACGTCACCATGCGCAGCTTCGAGGGTATAAAACTGCGCAGCAGCGAAACTGTGGCGGAGCTGGCCATGAGAACGAAAGTGACACCGAGCCCCATGGCAATGGCGTTCTCCACGCGGTTTGTGACAGCCAGGGCACTGCAGATGCCCAAAACAGCCACAGCTATAGGGTTCTTGTGGGAAATGCCGTCTCTCAATATGTTAAACCAGCGGGTGTAACGCAAGCGGACCAGTTTCATCCTAGTCACCTACTTCCTGCATGAACTCGAGATAGCTGAGGTAGCTGTTGTTAAGAATGGTGCGGAAGGAGTTTGAGGTGCGGGTCGCGCCGGTTATGCGGTCAACCTGGTTGGGTAACCTGTCGGTGCCCGGCACTGCGAAATCCAGCTGTGGCACCATGCGTGCACCGAAGTATCCCGCCAGGTAGGAAGGATCTGCCACCACGCCCCCCAGGCCCGGTGTTTCTTCCTGTTGCAATACCCGCAGATGTCTTATGGTTTCCAGATCTCGCTCCAGCGTGATTATGCCAATAATTGGGCCCCAGACTCCTGATCCGGAAAACTCGTAGCTGACACTTCCTGAAGCACGGTGCACATAAAGTGTAAGATCGTTCTGCACCACAGTCTCGATCTTTGCCATAAAGACCTCGTTCACCGTCGCTGTGGTATAAGCCTCGCCGTTAGCGTCGAGTATAGTGGACCTCAGCTCTATGGCGGCGTTGGCTTCAATGAGAGGGGTTGTCCAGAACTCCATGCCCACAAAGATCAGCGAGGTCGCCGCGCCGAGTATTATGATAAACGTCAGCATTCTGGTGTAGCTTTTCATGCCTTCACCCCCTCCTGGCGCCATCTGGCGGTGAGGTTGTCCAGCTGAGGCGACAGCGCGTTCATGATTATCACAGCGAACATAATGCCCTCGTTATGACCGCCAAAGTTGCGGATCAGTACCGTAATCAGGCCCAGGCCCAGACCAAACAGGTACTTTGACTGGTTGCGGTAGGGCGAGGTTACCGGATCGGTGGCTACAAAGAAAGCGCCAAAGAGCAGACCTCCCACCAGAAGCGAAGTCACTGGATCGCGGAAACGGTCGGGTGCCAGAAGGCCACCCACCAGGTTAAAGAGGAACACCGTACCCACAAAGCTGACCGGGATCCTCCAGTCTACTACCTTAAGTATTACCAGTATGAGACCCAAAACCAGGATTCCCAGTCGGAAGGTTTCCCCCAGTGTACCGGGCACGCGGCCCATCAGCAGCTCCATCCTGGTGAAAGGGTCGGGGAGTCCGCGATTTAGGCTATTGAGAGGAGTGGCGCCGGACACGATAACCCCGGTGAGAGGATTCAGCCAGCGCGTGATCATATATTGTGGGAAGGAAAAGGTCAGAAACAGCCTGCCGACTACAGCGGCATTAAACACGTTCTTGCCGTGGCCGCCAAAGACGGCCTTGCCGAAGAAGGCGCCGAAAACAGCGCCTACCGCCACCATCCACAGTGGGGTGGCAGGGGGCAGTATCAGGGTAAACACCAGGGCTGTTACCAGCCAGCTAAAGCCCATCTCGTACTTGCGCACCCGGGAAAAGACTATTTCTACCAGCAGAACCGACACTGTGGCCACAGTGGCCATGGCCAGAGTACTGAGACCGAAAACCTGCGCCGCTCTTAACAGCAGCACCAGCAGAGCGCCCGCTACCAGCAACATTCTGTCGCGGGAGATACTTTCCGTGGGAAAAGATTGTGTGCCTTCCACCATGGTTTCACCGCTTTCTCAAATGATTCCTGGGATGTTACCCACATATTTAGCCTAGTTTAATACTATAGTCGCGTAAAATGTGTGTCAACACAGACGGGGATTATCGCCAACCGCGACAATCCCCGTATCCTTTAGCCGCGGACTGGTTTCAGCTCGGGATTGCTCCCGGGCTTTCTGCCCACTTTGGAGAGATCATGCCAAACGCCACTGATCTTAACCCGGACGACATCTCCGGTGTAGTCTGTGGTGCTGCCTCTGCTGTTATCAAGCAATCCCGAACCGACGCCGTAGATATCGGCGGGGACGCCCAGACTCTCGAACTTGGCGATGCGCGTGGCGTCGAAGCCGCCTGTCACCACGATCTTTATCTCTCGACACCACTGCCGGGCCAGCTCAGTGGCCTCCTCAGGCAGATCAGTCCATTCCGTATAGGCCTCGTCAAGCCCATGTCTGATGTTCCAAACCAGACGAGGCGTGACGCCACAGTCCAGTTCCTTGTCGCCTAGCGGCGACACGCTGACATCCCGCATATTGCCCGCGGTATCGGGACGTACGCCGTAGAGTTTGTATCTCCTGGCGCCCTCAAAGTCGCCTGCCTGGTATTTGTCCCAGTACATCGTGAAAAGGGCCCGGGCCACTGCCTTGCTCTCCCTGACACAATCGTTATGAAAATCCACCAGAGCAATGCGCGGCATTTCGGGCGGCATCACCTCGGCGAATTGCTTCATTGTTTCCACCGTGTCCCCCAGGAAGCAGGCGATGCTGGCATGGGATACCGTACCGCCGCCCCGGGCGCCGAAATAACTTCCCTGAGCGTGAGTGGAAACAAACATGCGAGCCTGCTTGCCATGATAATGGTTGTAGGCGCCAATGCCCAAAGCGTAGGCGTAGCCATGCAGCGGTTGGACAGTATAGTGGGCGAACCGCGCCGGGAAGAAGAGGATATCCTTGCCTCTGGCGGCGACAACGGTGTTATACACATTGGTAGCAATGCGCGAGGCTTCGGTGAGCACGCCGAGAATTGGTGTTTCCAGCTCAGCGAAATCACGGTATCGGCCCCTGACCCGCAGAACAGGAGTAACCGCGGCTGAATCACCGCCGTAGGGAGCCAGGCTGCCGTCTTGGACCGCTTCAACATTTAGCTTGTCATAGGTATTAACAAAATTGCCGGACTTATCGAAGTAACCGGTGCAAGTCTCAAGCATGGCTATGGCCTCATCCAGTCCGGCAACCACGGTAAGGGGCTGGCGTCTGGGAAAGAACTGCATCTCCACTTCGATATCTCCGTTTTGCACCTGCAGATTGTCCAGCTGCAGCATTTCGGAGCTTCCCTGGAAGGTGTAACCCGCCGAGCTTAATACCTCAAGAATCCTCATGGTATTGGTGAAATATGCGTCGGAATAATAACCGCTCCGCAGGCGCTCTACGTCGAGGGCGAAGGTCTCCTTCGCCAATCGCCTGCCGTCAAACTTGCTCAATGTGCATCCTCCTCAGCTGTCCGCCTATTTCCATATGCTAGAGTAATCATACCCCATGACAGAAGTAGCGGCAACCGGCGGGCATCGGCGTTTTCGCTGGCGTATGGTAATATAAAAAGGAAAGCTTCCGGGGAGTGATTAACTTGGACCACAGCCGTTACGCGCGCCAAATGGTTCTGCCCAACATGGGCCAGCAAGGCCAGGACAAACTGTCTGCCGCTCATATCGCGGTGGTGGGTTGTGGTGCCTTGGGTACCGTTGCAGCCGATCTGCTGGTGCGCTCAGGAGTGGGTGGCGTCACCCTCATCGACCGTGACGTGGTCGAACTGACGAACCTGCAACGACAGACCTTGTTTGACGAGGAAGACGCCAGGTCACGCCGTCCCAAGGCCATTGCTGCAGCGGAAAAACTGCGCAAGGTCAACAGCCAGGTGCAATTGCGCGCCCTGGCGGTGGATTTCACCTGGCATAATGCCCGGGATCTGGTACGGTGGCACGATCTGGTCATAGACGCCACCGACAATCACCTGGCCCGCCTCACCATCAACGACGCCTGCCTGGATGAGGAAATACCCTTTATCTACGGGGGAGCTCTTGGCTATACCGGCATGACCATGAACATACTGCCCGGAGGGCCATGCTACAGATGCCTCATTGACGATATCCCGCCTGCCGGTGCCGGGGACAGCTGCGATGTGGCTGGCGTTCTGGGCGCCGTGACAGCCGTGGTGGCGGCAAACCAGGCCGCCGAAGCCATCAAGTTTATCGTGGACCCGGATGCCATGCGCAAAGGTTTGCTGGACATCGACCTGCTGCGTGGCACCTACCGGGCTCTGGACTTGCCAAGAGACCTGTCATGCCCCGCCTGTGTGGAGGGCAAACGCGATTTTCTCACTCCCGAACGCCATCAGGAAGCTCTGGTAATCTGCGGGCGCAACAGCGTCATGTTGCAGAACCCGACTCGCGGCGGCTTAAACCTGCAGGATCTGGCTAATGTCTTACTGGACCGGGGGCACCATTGCCTGGTTGACCGTTTCCGACTCCGTTTAATGCTTGAGGGATACGAGCTGATATTGTTTGCCGATGGCAGAACCCTCGTCAACGGGACTGAAGACCCCGCCGTTGCCAAACGTCTGTACTCCGGTATTATGGGTGGCTAGGTGTGGCGCCAAGTATAAATCTGTCACAAAAGCTGGTACAATAGACTTAATGTTTACTGGGCAGAAGGGAGTGACGGCTGTGCCTCACAAAGAAGCCGTGGATCGCGTCAGGGAGATTCTTTCCGAGCGCGAATACCGTCTAACCCCACAGCGAGAAGCCGTACTGCTGGTGCTTCTGGAGAACACCAACACCCACATGACGGCGGAGGACATCTTTGCCGTCACCAGGGAAAGAAACCCCGAAATTGGACTGGCCACAATCTACCGTAGTCTGGAGCTATTTCAGAACCTGGGGGTAGTTAGTAGCCTGCACACCGGGGACGGCGGCCGCAAGTACGAGATTGTGGCCGGTGGCGAAGAGCATTATCATCACCATCTCCTCTGTCTGGATTGCGGCGACATTACTGAGTTCAACGAGGATCTGCTGGAAGATCTCGAAAAGCGCATCGCCCGCGAGAGCGGTTTTCGCATCGTGGACCACAGTCTGAGGTTTTTCGGTTACTGCAGAAAGTGCGAGAAGAGCCATGCCGAGAGATAAAGAAAGCATAGTGCGCAGACTCAAGCGTATCGAAGGTCAGGTGCGCGGCATCCAGGGCATGGTGGACGACGACAGATACTGCCTTGACATTATCACCCAGATATCTGCCGTGCGCGCCGCTCTGGACAAAGTAGGTCTTGAAGTTCTCGACGGTCACGCCAGGGGCTGCCTGTCCGCCGCTATCAAGTCTGGACAAGCCGACCCCGCCATCGACGAACTGATGGAGGTTCTGGGGCGGTTTCTCAAGTAGGGCGACCTCAATGCAGGGCTCTCAGTTCTTGGCTCTTAGCTCTTGGTAGCTGAGACCGAAGCACCCGAACCGTCCCCACTCCGTGTTTCGTATCCACCAACAGCCAACAGCTAGGAGCCAGGAGCTCCCCCGTTTCACTCACAATGTAAGGAGGTCCCACCATGCAAGAAATAGTGATTAAAGTAAAAGGTATGACTTGAGGCCACTGCCGGGCGACCGTGAGTCGAGCAGTATCGAAGCTGGAGGGCGTCGCAGAGGTCCAGGTGGATCTTGCCACAGGTCAGGTTGCGGTCAAGTTTGATGAAGGACAGGTAACTGCCCAGGACATCAAAGGTGCCATAACAGCAACCGGATATGACGTCGTCTCTTAAGCGCGGAGATTTGCTTTGACCCACGGACTGTAACGGTCCGTGGGTCTATATTTTTGAGGAGGTATGTGACGAATGAAGCTCTATGATGTACTCATTCTTGGTGGCGGCCCTGCCGGACTTACAGCAGCGCTTTACACCGCTCGAGGCGGACTATCAACTTTGCTGCTGGAGAAAATGGCACCGGGCGGCCAGGCGGCCACCACTGAACTTATCGAAAACTATCCCGGGTTTCCCAGCGGCATTGGTGGCATGGAACTCTCTATGGCCATGCTTGAGCAGGCAGAACGCTTTGGCGCAGAGGTGGTCTATGACGACATCGCTTACGTGGATTTCTCTCAGGAACACAAGGAAGTTAAGGGGTACTCCGAAACCTATCGCGGCCGTAGCGTCATAGTAACCACGGGCGCCTCACCCAAATTGCTGGGTGCGCCCGGTGAGGAGAGGCTGCGCGGGCGGGGCGTTTCCTATTGCGCTACCTGTGACGGTGCCCTCTACCGTGGGAAACAGGTTATCGTCGTGGGTGGCGCCGATTCGGCGGTGGAGGAGGCGGATTACCTTACCCGCTTTGCCGACAAGGTAACCATAGTCTACCGTCGCGACAAGCTACGGGCAGCGCCCATCATAACCGCGCGGGCCCTGGCTAACCCCAAGATAACGGTCATCTACGACACTGTTATCCAGGAGATACATGGCCAAAACGCGGTGGAAGCTGTTACGCTGGAACACGTCAAGACAGGTTCCACTAAGCACATGCCCATCGATGGACTGTTCATTTACGTCGGCCTTAACCCTAACACCGAGCTACTGGGAGACACCCTGGAAAAGACGCAGCAGGGGTACTTGCTGACAGACGACAACATGGCCTGTTCCTTGCCTGGAATATTTGCCGCAGGCGATGTCCGCGACAAGAAGTTGCGCCAGGTGGCTACCGCTGTGGGGGATGGGGCACAGGCCGCAGCTTCAGTGGAGCATTATCTGGCGGCATTAGGCGACAAGCATGCATGAGCTTTATCGCAGTTTGCCCAAAGTAGATGAGTGCCTGCGTGAGGCGCGCTTTGCGCCTTTGCTGGAGACCAATTTTCGTAACGATGTTTTGAGCGCGCTGCGCAGCGTCATAGACGACCTTCGCGCCGACATTGCCCTGGGACGCGCCGACTCTGAGTACCTCGCCACCCAGATCGCTCGTCTCCCGGTCCTGGTGGAAGCGCGCCTTAAGGAAGGACAGCGCATGAACCTGCGCAAGGTGGTTAATGCCACGGGTGTGCCTTTGCACACCAACCTCGGCAGAGCTCCGCTGGCGCCGCAGGCCATTGCCGCCGTTGCGGCAGTCGCCTCGGGCTACTCTAACCTGGAATACGACCTGCATCTGGGAGTTCGCGGTAGCCGTCATGACCACGTCAGCGAACTGCTCTGTCGGGTGACCGGCGCCGAAGACGCCATGGTGGTTAACAATAACGCCGCCGCGGTGTTGCTGATGCTGAGCGCCCTGGCAAAGGGACGCGAAGTGGTGGTTTCTCGCGGACAGATGGTCGAGGTAGGCGGTTCCTTCCGCATTCCCGATGTCATGGAGCAGGGGGGAGCCATCCTGCGCGAAGTGGGCAGCACCAACAAGACCCATGCCGCCGACTACAGTTCGGCTGTATCTGAGAACACTGTGGCCTTTCTTAAGGTGCATACCAGCAACTATAAAATGATCGGTTTCTCTTCCGAAGTATCAACGGCAGAAATGGCAGAGCTTGCCCATTCCTATGGCCTTATGGCTTTGGAGGATCTGGGCAGCGGTATTCTGGTCTCCGGATTTGGCGAGCCAACGGTTCAGGAAGCGGTAGCCGCCGGCATGGACTTGGTGACTTTCAGCGGAGACAAGCTGCTGGGGGGGCCACAGGCGGGACTTATTGTCGGCAAAGCAGAACTCATCAAAAAGTTGCGCAAACACCCTCTGGCCCGGGCGGTACGCATAGACAAGATGACCCTGGCGGCTCTGGAAGCTACTCTGCAACTATATGTCCAGGGCGAAGGCCCTAACCAGGCGGTTCCTGTCCTGCGCACTATGAGCCAAAGTCAGGAGCAGCTCCTGCAACTGGCCACTGCTCTTTGCAACAGCATAGTTGAACTCGGGCTATGTCAGGCCGAAATAGTGCCCTGCGCTGCCCCGGTTGGTGGCGGGTCTTTACCGGGGGTTGAGTTCCCCGGCTTCGGAGTGGCTTTAGTTTCCCCGGTCAGTGCTAACGTGCTTGAAGCCAGGCTGCGTCACGCCCAGCACCCGGTTGTAGCCCGCATATGGGAAGACAGACTGCTGTTTGACCCCCGCACCCTGACCACAGGAGATCATCAGTTGCTGCTTGCTAGCCTGAAAGAAGTACTATCGGCATGAGCGGCAAGCATTTAATTATCGGCACGGCCGGCCACATTGACCACGGCAAAACAACCCTGGTTCGTGCCCTGACCAACATTGACACCGACCGGCTCAAGGAGGAAAAGGAGCGGGGCATCACCATCGAGCTTGGCTTCGCCTATTTTGACCTACCCAGCGGCCGTCGCGCGGGCATTGTCGACGTGCCCGGTCACGAGAAGTTTATCAAGAACATGCTGGCGGGTGCCGGAGGCATGGACCTGGTCATGCTGGTGGTAGCAGCCGACGAGGGAGTCATGCCGCAAACGGTTGAGCATCTGCACATACTCTCTCTGCTAAAAGTGAAGAAGGGTATTATTGCCGTTACCAAGGCCGATTTGGTGGATGAGGAATGGCTGGAACTGGTACTCATGGACATCCGGGAGCGCGTACAGGATACGTTTCTGGAGGATGCGCCGGTTATCCCTGTCTCTTCGGTTACCCGACTGGGCCTGGACGAACTCGTGGCAACCATGGATGATCTCATGGAGGACGTCAGTTCCAGGAACGTTCACCTGCCTTTCCGCCTGCCCATCGACCGAGTGTTTACCATGCAGGGTTTTGGCACTGTCATAACCGGAACCCTCACCTCCGGCACCGTAAAGGTTGGCGACACGGTGGAGATCATGCCGCGACAGATCACCGCCCGGGTGAGGGGAGTGGGTGTCCACGGCAAGCAGGTGCAGGGAGCGGAGGCCGGTCAGCGCACAGCCCTGAATCTGGCGGGGGTCAGTGTGGATCAGCTAGATCGCGGCGACGTCCTGGCCGCCCCCGGCGTGCTGCGACCCAGCCTCATGCTGGACGTAAGGCTCAGTCTGCTCAAGGATGTGGAGCGACCTCTGGTCAACCGGGAGCGGGTGCGCTTCTATTCCCAGACTGCAGAGATACTCGGCCGCGTGGTTTTACTGGATGCCGAGATACTATTGCCCGGCGATAGCGCCTTTGCGCAGATTCGCCTGGAAGAACCGATGGCGTTGTGGGCAGGGGACCGCTTCGTTCTGCGCTCCTATTCACCAATGGTGACCATCGGCGGAGGGTCCGTGCTTGATCCTCGCCCCGCGAAGCGCAAGAGGTTTCGCGAGCAGGGGATAGACGAACTAAACGTACTGGAAACCGGCAGCGCCACCGCTGTTCTTGAACAATACCTTGCTAAGCACAGCGGTGACGCCATGACAGATCGGGAGCTGCTCTCCCTTGTAGCCCGACCCGGCCCGGAACTCGAAGAGGCACTGGAGACGTTGCTTGAGAGCGAGTACGCTGTAAGCGTGCGTGCGGACGACCGTGTTTACGTCTTTCACAAGGCGTTTATGAACGGACTGGGCGAAAAACTGCAGCAGCAGCTCACCACCTACCACCGTCGCTTTCCCTTGCGCGGCGCCATGTCCCGGGAGGAACTGCGGTCCCGCCTTTTCCCTAAGGCCAACAGCCGTCTGTTTGCGGCCTTGCTGCTGGAACTTCAGGCCGAAGCGCCCATCGACCTCACGGCCAGGGGAGTAATGGCCCGAGGCTTCACCGTGCAGTTCGCGGGTAAATGGCAGAAACCCAAAGAACGCTTGATCACTGCCATGGAACAGGCGCTCTTCACTCCTCCCACCCTGGAAGAGGCCCCCGAGCTGCTGAGCCTGCCTCTGGAAGATTGCCGGGAGCTCTTTGAGGCTCTGACGGAAGAGGGTAGCCTGATTAAAGTCAGCGAGGTCCAGTTCTTCCATCGTGACGCCGTGCGTGAAGCTATGTCACGCATAGACAGTCACTTCGCCACCAATACCAGTCTCACTTTGGCCGAGTTTCGCACCCTTATTGACAGCAGTCGCAAGTTCGCCCTGCCCCTGCTCGAGTTCTTCGATAAACACAAGTTCACCCTGCGTTCCGGTGAGTCCCGCGTGCTCAATAGTTCTTTTGACAGGTCAAACCTGCCGTGCTAAACTTACTTCGGGAGTAGATAGGTTCTGGTGTGCCTTCCGGACTTCAAATCCGGCAGCGGGCTCTAATAAAGTCCGCGGTGAGTTCGATTCTCACATACTCCCGCCAATCAAAGAACCAGGCGCCGCAAGGGTTTGCGGCGCTTTTGCTGTGGGGAAGAGGAAGGGGATTACCCGACACTGACACCAGAAGCCATAGGCAGGATACGATATCCTGATTAGAACTGATGAGTCCTGATGGTATCTGATACGGGTGGGACTACCCGACACTGGCACCACAGCCGAGGGCACAGGGACCACAGCAGGAGCGGCGAACTTGCACCCCTCTCCAAAAGGGACGGTTCTTTTTGTGACTCTGTGCGCGGCTTCGGGCAAAGATGGTTAGCTCCAGCTAATTTTCGACTGACCCGAGGGG
Source organism: Firmicutes bacterium UBA2296 (assembly GCA_002345475.1). Taxonomy (GTDB): domain Bacteria; phylum Bacillota; class UBA994; order UBA994; family UBA994; genus UBA2296. The sequence goes on along the minus strand of DDWC01000084.1, from coordinate 8,546 downwards.
AGTTCTTCGAGCTTCGCAGAGTGTCGCGACGAGACAGTGGCTCGCGGCCTCAACAGGCTATTGGGTCTATCTAGTCGTTAATGGTCAATGACAAACGTTTGGAAGAGGTAACCTCTACTCCTCGGCAGTGCTGTTTGTGCCAGGTGTCATGTCTACGCAACCCGCTCCTCAGACTGACTCAGCGTTCCATCAGGGAGAAAGGCCAGAGTAACCACAAACTGCAGACTATGGCACAAGCAGGACGGAGAGAATATATGGGGCATTGCTCACAATAATAGTATGTAATATTAAGCTAATAATTTAAGAAAATACTCAACAGATGTGCCGTTCACATGTAGACTTACTCCTCGAGGTGCTATAGAATTTAACTGAAAAATCGAATAAGTCCGGAAGGGTCTAGTCGCCTTCCCACTGAAGCATTATGTCAAAGACGACCGCAAGGTCGTCTTTTGTGCATTACTGCTGTACCTATTTTGCAGAGAGGAGTGGTGATAGTGGCAAGAGCCTCAAGACTCCCGTACTCTTGAGGCCAGACTGCGGTCCATAAGATGAGCTGCGGTTCTGTTGTCGATAGTGCCAGAATGATGGGAAACTTGCCGGCTGACAGCGTTGCGTTGGCAAATCCGTTGTTGTAAATAAAACAAATGAAAGGAGAAGCATTGATGAAGCGGATAGTGGTGATAATCGCTCTGGTAGCTATGGTCGCTTTGCTGGCAATAGGTGCTACCGTCTTCGCCGCCAAACCGTCTGAAATACCACCGCCTTTTGGGTGCTCGGTAGCCATCGAGTCTGGCAGTGAGCTGATCGTTCTCACGGAGAAGGAAATAGTTCACGGTCCCGACGGTCAATGGACGGACTATATTTACGCGGGAAGTAGAGAGTTTTTGTTCAATGAGGTAAGGCATATAAGCCTCACGATTTTCATACCTGAAGAGGCTAAATACGCGTGGATCAGCATCGGCTTCCCGTCGAAAGACACATATAAGACGTTACCTAAACTGGAATACGGGGTCAACGTGGTGCAATTTGACACTGCATGGTTTGAGATACGCACCGGCACCAATCCGGGGAATAAACTGGATAGTGAACCCGAGGCTTTCTTCAACTGGACGTTCACCTATCCAAGCCCAACCAATTAGACCACCTGCGTATAGCTAAAGAGCCGTCTCCAAAAGGGACGGTTCGTTTTGTGACTCTTTGCGGTTCGTCTGCCGGAGGGTTCTTTGCTCCTGACTCCTGGCGTGCTCCAGGAGTTGGTGGCAGGGAACGAAACAATATACCTCCATTTCACTTCCAGATTGAAGTCCCTTCTGTGGTAACAGTGTCCCACTCCAGCGGTGTCCGTGTCAGGTGTCCCCCTCCTCACAATCACTTCTTATCAGTCTGCACCAGAGGCCCATCAGGCTGTCGTGTCCTCGTTCTCACTTGCACCCGGCCATTCAAACGGGAGGATTCCCTTTCATCCTATTGAAAGCCGAGACTCAGAGGGCGTTGCCGCTGGCTCCCGCTTCCTTATATTGAGGCCTGACCCCAATTAAGGTGTCAGGTTTCCTGCCTCCAGAATCAGTCTTCATCAGTCTGCACCAGAGGCCCAATCAGGCTGTCGCGTCCTCTTTCTCCCCGGTACATGGCTTCATAAAAAGAACGCCTCACGGCGTTCTTGTCAGTTTCTCCATTATTTCATTGATGCTGTCCAGTGACTGTTTGAAGGTGTCGCGGTCCGCAGCAGGGAGCTCTGTAAGCATGTCAGACAGAGTGTGGCGCATATGGTCTCGGCCGCTCTGCAATATGCCGCGACCGGCTTCGGTAAGCTTCACAGTGACCACTCTGCGATCACTCAGGCTCCGGTCGCGACTTACTAGACCAAGCTCGATCAACCGGTTTATCATGGTGGTCAGACTGCCCGCAGAAACATAGAGCTTTTGCGACAAATCTGTCATGCGCCATTCTTCCCTGCGGGATATAACGTGGAGCGCGCTGTACTGCCCAGACGTCATATGTAGCTTCTCCAGGGCGGGGCAGTCAGAAAATACTTTCTTATGTATGCGAGGTAGATAGTTGATAAACATCTCAAATCGTTCGACTAGCTCCAGCACAGGCGGCACCTCCAGACGTTACGTATAATTCTACTGTTTAGCCAGTATATAAACAAGGGAAAACATTCACACAGTTCAGGCAAATGATTTGCTGTGCTATAATTGTCTGGCAAACAGAGAGGGGGTAACGCCCATGTATAAGAGACTTACCGAGCTTTCCCATGGCGGCGGTTGAGCCAGCAAGCTGGGACCGGGGGTCCTGCAAGCCGTATTAGAATCTCTCCCGCGAAGCCTGGATCCGAAGGTCCTGGTGGGTCATAACACCAGCGATGACGCCGGCGTATACTTGCTGGACGAATCCACCGCTCTGGTTCAGACCGTGGACTTCTTTACCCCCATGACAGACGACCCTTACCTCTTCGGGCAGATAGCCGCTGCCAATTCCCTCAGTGATGTTTATGCCATGGGTGGGAAGCCGCTTACGGCTCTTAACATAGTCTGCTACGCCACCTGTATAGACGTTAAGGATATGGGGAACATCCTGCGGGGAGCAGCGGACAAGGCCCTTGAGGCAGGAGTTGTCATACTTGGCGGGCATTCCGTGGAAAACGAGGATGTCAAATTCGGCATGGCGGTAACCGGTGTTGTGCACCCGGGACGCATTGTACGCAATTCGGAGCTCAGGGCCGGCGACAAACTGGTTATCAGCAAGCCGGTGGGCAGTGGAATCGTTCTCACAGCCCACAAAGCAGGGTTCGTGGATGACGCCTTCGTGCTTCCTATGCTTACGGAAATGGCGCGACTCAACCGAGACGCCGCGGAGATTCTGCTTAAATACGATGTTTCCGGCGGAACCGATGTCACCGGCTTCGGGCTACTGGGTCATGTGGCAGAAATGGCTAGGGGCAGCGGACTTGCAGTCTCTGTCGATGCCCATGCCGTTCCGTTGTTTGAAGAGACTTTGGAGTACGCCGGAATGGGAATGGTCCCTGCGGGTAGCTACCGCAACCGCGAGCACTTTGGGAGCATGGTGAAGGTAGCGAAAGATATCTCTCTAGAGTTAGTGGACGCGTTGTGGGATCCACAAACCAGCGGTGGTCTGTTGTTTGCCGTAGCCGAGCACCAGGCCCAGACAGCGCTGGATGAACTCCGCGCCGCTGGCTTAGAAGCGGCAATAGTCGGCACCTGCCATGAACCCCATAAGTCGGGGTTGGTGGAGGTCGGTTAGCAAGGCTGCGCTTAGCGGTTGGCGCTTAGCGATTAGTGGAACCGCTCGTTTACCCGTCATCCCAATCAGCGCCCATCAGCTTCATCAGCCCTTGTCGGTTCCCATCAGGCTGTCGTGACCTTACGATTTGTTGTCCGTTGTCCGTTGTCCGTTGTCCGTTGTCCGTAGCCTGGCGCCTGGCGGCTGTGGGCCTATTCCCTTATCCCACTCCTCAAGCTAATTGTCGGACTTCGGTCGGCAGTATTGCGTTAATTATGTAACAATGTTATGCTCCGTATGGAACTTAATACTGGTCGGTTGAAGGTGGCGGAAGAGACCCCTCGGGGCGCCGAAGGAGCAAACCTGACATTCGTGTCCGAAGTCAGATTAAACTTTCAGGCAAAAGGACCGTCATTGGACGACACTCTGGAAAGCCAAGTCGGCACCGAAGGAGCAAGCGGGCGTTTATCCGCGAAATCTCTCAGGTATTTGAGGCAGAGACAGGGACGGCGTAATTTGCCGTCCTTTCTTGTTGGAATAAACGCTAAAATTGAGCTGGAGATGATCGGATTGTACGAGATAAACAGTCGCATTCTTGTCATCACCAACAACCCTTCGCTTGCACACGGCGACCACATCATACATCTGGGTGAAGCCGGCGTCCTCGCGGTGATGAAAGAGGTGCGCGGATATTTACACAAGGGACACCGTCTGCTGACCCATCCGCTGGCGGGTAGCGTCAAGCCCAACGAAAATCCCTACAAGTCCATTGTCATCACGCGGCAGCCGGGCATCTTGGATTTTGAGTCGGTTTCAATTCTGGAGGGGGCCATAAAGCTGGCGGAACGCATGCTGAGGGAAAGTCCCCAGCGCCAGTTACCGGCCCAGGTACTGGCCGACCTGGCCCTGATTGACCATTCCTTACTGACTGCAGGTCTTGAATCCCTGGCAGCGTCACCCTGGACCATATAACGCCACCACAGCGCAAGCTGTGTGGAGTGCTGTGGATAGAATAGCAACTTTGCAAAGGAGAGTGTCAAAGAGTGGCAGACATTTACGACATCATTATCGTGGGAGGCGGCCCGGGCGGTTTGTCCGCAGCCATTTACGGCTCCCGCGCCAAGCTCAGGACACTGGTAATCGAAAAGGGTAAAACCGGTGGACAGGCAGCCACCACTTGGGATATGGAGAACTATCCTGGCTTCTTCGCAGCCGGTGAAGGTTCAACCGGACTGACCGAAGTGACGGGTCCTGGCCTTATGGAGGCCTTCACCAGTCACGCCGAACACTTTGGCGCCCAGTTTGTGCGCAATGAAGTGGTCAGCATAGACGCCGCCGCCAAAACGGTAACGGGCAAGGATGGCACAGTTTATCATGGGCGCAGCATAATTCTCTCGCCCGGCGCCGTGCCGCGAACTCTGGGCGTAAAAGGGGAGAGGGCCTTGCGAGGCAAAGGCGTATCCTATTGCGCCACCTGCGACGCCGACTTCTTCTCAGAGCTCGACATCATCGTCGTAGGCAACGGCGACGCCGCCATTGAGGAAGCTAACTATCTTACCAAGTTTGCCGAATCAGTAACCATCATCGTCATCCATGACGAGGGCACCCTGGACGCAGCGCCCATGCTGCAGGAAAGGGCCTACAAGAACCCCAAGATCAATTTTGTGTGGAACTCCACGATTGAGGAAATTAAGGGTGACGGTATTGTCGAGAGCGTGGTGCTCAAGAACATCAAAACCAACGAACTGACTGAGATGGAAACCAACGGCGTGTTTATCTACGTTGGCACCATCCCACAGACTTCTTTCCTCGGTGACCAGGTGGAGCTTGACGCCCGTGGCTACATCGAAACCGACAACTGCATGGAAACGTCTGCCGAAGGTGTCTTTGCCGTCGGTGACGCCCGGGTCACTCCCTTGCGTCAGGTTATTACCGCCGCCGCCGACGGAGCCGTCGCTGCGGTAGCCGCAGAGAAGTACCTCATCGAAGAAGAAGGTTTCCGCGACACTGTGCTCATGGAGACACGTCCGGTTGCCGTTCTGTTCTGGACTCCCATGAGCCAGAAGTGCCTGGCTATGATGCCTATGATGGAAGCCGCAGTGCAGGCCTTTGGCGACAGCGTCAAGTTGTGGAAACTGGATACCTACCGCAATCAGCGTGTGGCCAAACGCTATGGCGTTTCCGCCAATCCCACGCTTCTGGTTTTCCATAATGGCGAGATGGTGCAACTGCTGTCCGAAGACGAAATCACAGCGGAATCCATTACTGCCGCTATAGGTAACCTGCTCAACTAGCTCAAACCGGGCTCTCGGGTCCCCGTCAGGGGCCCTGCCATAAATCGTATGACCAGAACATGTATAGAAAACGCGGGAGGTGATAAAGAAATGTTGGAAGTCCACAAGGATAATTTCGAGGCCGAAGTACTGCAAGCTGAAGGGCTGGTTGTGGTAGATTACTGGGGTCCCAAGTGCGAGAAGTGCCTGGCCCTGATCCCCGACTACGAGCGCCTTGCTGCCGCTTACGGTGACAAAGCAAAGTTCTGCAAACTCGACACTTCCGGTAACCGTCGTCTGGCTATTTCTCAGAAGGTGCTGGGTCTGCCGGTATTCGCATTCTACAGGGGCGGCGAAAAAATCGCCGAACTAGGCCCGAGTGAGGCCAGCGCCGAATCGATCGAAGCCAAGCTGAAGGAACTGATCTAGCCAAAGGAGGTCAACGACATGCGTTTAGATTTAGGCTACATTAAAATCACTGACGTCCAGTTTGGCGACGCCACTGAAGTCAAGAACGGCACGCTGTTTGTCAATAAGCAGGAGATGCTGGAAACTTTGGCCGACGAGCGCTTTGCGTCAATGGATATCGAGCTGGCGCGTCCCGGCGAGGAAGTGCGCATCATGCCCGTTAAAGACGTCATCGAGCCTCGCGTCAAGGTTTCCGGATCCGGCGGTCTTTTCCCCGGTTTCGTCAGCAAGGTCGAGACTGTAGGCGAGGGTGTCACTAACGTGCTCAAGGGCGCAGCGGTTGTCACCACAGGTAAAGTGGTCGGCTTCCAGGAAGGTATCATCGATATGACCGGCCCCGGTGCCGCCTATACTCCCTTCTCACAGAATTACAACGTTGTGGTCGTCGCTGAGCCGCAAAATGGGCTGAAACAGCACGAGCACGAAGCAGCGTTGCGCATCATGGGGCTTAAGGCCGCCGNNCGGCCGCAATATCACCCCTGACGAGGTAGTAACCTTCGACTGCCCGCCGCTTCCGGTGGCACTGCAGCAGTATCCTGACCTGCCCAAGGTAGTATATGTCTACATGCTGCAGAGCCAGGGTCTGCTCCACGACACCTATCTTTACGGAGTGGATGTAAAGCGCGTACTGCCCACCATCCTCTATCCCACCGAAGTCATGGATGGTGCCATTGTTTCCGGAAACTGTGTATCGGCCTGTGACAAGAACACCACTTACCACCACCAGAACAGCCCGGTAATATTCGAGCTGCTGGAGCGTCACGGCAAGGATTATAACTTCGTAGGCGTAGTGGCCACCAACGAGAACGTCACGTTGGCTGATAAGGAACGGTCTTCAAGTTTCGCCTCTAAACTGGTGGAATACCTTGGCGCCGACGCCGCTATCGTATCAGAAGAAGGCTTCGGCAACCCCGATGCCGACCTGATGATGAACTGTGTTAAACTTGAGAAGAAGGGCATCAAAACAGTTCTTCTCACCGACGAATACGCCGGACAGGACGGCGCGTCCCAGTCCCTGGCGGACGCCGACCCCATGGCCGATGCCGTTGTCACCAATGGTAACGCCAACGAAGTAATTGTGCTCCCCGCCATGAAGAAGGTAATCGGGCATTCGTCCTACGCCGACATGATCGCCGGAGGCTGGAACGGCAGCCTGGCTGCCGACGGCACCATCACCGCCGAAATACAGGTAATCACCGGTGCTACCAACGAACTGGGCTACAGCAAGCTGAGCGCGAAGGGTGTTTAATTGAGCAATCAGCACTCAGCGCACAGCATACAGCTTGGACCGGAGTGCGACTCCCGTCTCATTTGCTGATTGCTTAATGCCGAATGCTGGATGCTACACTCACGATCCCACTAATGAAGGAGGTAAACACATGCTTAAGGGTAAGAAGGTCGTCGTTTTGGGCGACCGCGACGGCGTACCCGGCCCGGCTATCGATTTGTGCGTCAAATCGGCCGGCGGAGACGTTGTCTTCTCAGTAACCGAGTGTTTTGTCTGAACGGCCGCTGGGGCCATGGACCTGGAAAATCAGCGTAGAGTAAAGGAAATTACCGAGAAGTACGGTGCCGAGAACGTAGCAGTCGTTCTGGGCGGAGCAGAAGCAGAGGCCGCTGGTCTCGCTGCCGAAACCGTTACCGCCGGTGACCCCACCTACGCAGGTCCTTTGGCTGGAGTCTCGTTGGGACTCGCTGTGTACCACATTTTTGAACTTAAGGACGTTGTCGACGCTGACGTATACGATGAGCAAATCAGCATGATGGAAATGGTGTTGGATGTCGATGCCATCAACGCCGAAGTCGGCACTATGCGCGAAAATCACAGTAAGTTTGGCAAGTAGATAATCACCTCGGCTTGTTTAGCAAAAGGGGGAAGAACATGGGCAGCAAGAAATTTCGGGTGCTGCACTACCTGAACCAGTTCTACGGCGGCATCGGCGGAGAAGATAAGGCCGATGTACCCGCAGAAGTGCGCGAAGGTGTTGTAGGCCCGGGCATGGCACTTAAGGCCGCACTGGGTGACGAGGCAGAAGTTGTGGCCACCGTCATCTGCGGTGACAGCTACTTTAGCGAAAACCTCGAAGAAGCACTGTCCACCATTATGGGCATGATCAAACAGTACCAGCCCGATCTCATCGTCGCCGGTCCTGCCTTTAACGCCGGTCGTTACGGCGTCGCCTGCGGCGGAGTAGCCAAGGCTGTCAGCGAAGAGCTGAAGATCCCGGTGGTCAGTGGTATGTATGAGGAAAACCCCGGTGTCGACATGTACAAGCGCTTCGCCTACATCGTCAAGACCGGCAATAGCGCCGCAGACATGCGCAAAGCCATTCCCGCCATCGCCAAACTGGTTGTGGCACTGAAGAATGGGGAAGAACTGAATCCGGAAGAGCACAACTACCATCCCCGCGGCATCCGCAAGAACTTCTTTGCAGAGGAACGCGGTGCCAAGCGTGCTGTAGATATGCTGGTGCAGAAGATCAAGGGCGAGGAGTTCACCACCGAATATCCCATGCCGTTCTTTGATCGCGTTGCACCTAACCAGCAAATCGCTGACGCCAG
>DDWC01000155.1 GCA_002345475.1 Firmicutes bacterium UBA2296 | reverse complement strand
TTCAATTGGCGCATCTCCACCTTGTACGTATTTCAAGTCTAGCATCATAAAGAGTTCTGAAATGGATAGAAAACCAATTAGTGCAACGATTGTAGGAATCCCATCCATGAGATAGAGACTCCCCATCGTGCCTCGGGTGACGCCCGTTGGGGTCGTACCGATGGTCCCCAATAAGACTCCGGCCAGACCAGCGAACAGACCCTTGACAAAACTCTTGCCACGTAGCGAAGCTATAACCGTCAGTCCAAATACCGCCAACATAAACATCTCCGGAGGTCCAAATTTAAGGGTCAGTCGTGCTAGCGGCTCCATGACAAAGAACAGGAATGCTGCTCCTATGAATCCCCCAATAGCAGAGGCCATGGTGGCCATCCCCAGAGCCTCATTGGCTTTGCCCTTCTTGGTCAGGGGGAACCCGTCAAGACCGGTAATTGCGCTGGCAGGGCTTCCAGGAGCATTTATTAGTATGGCACTTATGGAGCCACCATAGTTCCCCCCTGTGTATACTGAAACAAGAAATGTCAGTGCAACTATAGGAGGCATACGGTATGTCAAGGGTAGGGTCATCGCGATACCCATGCTACCCGTTAGTCCAGGGATTGCACCGAATATTACACCCAAAGAAACACCAAGAACCATAAACAATGGTACTTGCCAGTTCAGGAGCATTGACAGCCCCTGAGAAATTGCGTCCAAGACATCCACCTCCTATCAGAAATTGAGTAGCCCCTTTGGCAAAGGTAGCGACACCCAGAATTCAAAAATTGAGACCATCAGTATGGTTATGCCCAGTGACCATGCAAGCATGTTCTTGTAATTCCGTTCACCTAAGACATAGAAGGCTGATATCAAATACAGGAAGGCGGCAATCCTGAATCCCAAATAGTCCATGCCCCAAAGCATGGCAACGGTCGCCAGCAAGAACAGGATGAACTTGATCCAGTACGATTGCTCCAAGCCCTTTCGTTTAACATGCAACTCAGATAGTTCCTGCAATAGCACAACAAAGCCAAGAATCAGCATACTGTAGAATGCGTATTTGATCAGCGTAGCGTTTATATGGGGTCTCGGCAGACCCAGGACCTGACGGAAGTATAAGCCCGCAAGCACCAAGACGGCCAGGGGGAAAACAAGTCGCTCGGCCCTTTCAAGTGTTTTCATTTGCCACTCACCTCCTTGGCATGCTGGGGCCTACCGTCTTAACCCAGTAGGCCCCAGTTTGCGTCTGCTCAGTTTCCTGAAAGCTGATCTTGATAAGTCTCCATCAAGGCATGGAATGTGTGAACCATCTCTGTGCTTTTCTCCGGTCCGTACCATCCCGAAACGTCAATCTGTTTCTGATCTACTAACACCTGTGTGTGACCCTCACTCTTGAATGCTTTCTCCATTGCACCAACTAGTTTTTCCCACCGCTCTGGATATTCTTCTCTAAAGGATGCATGAGCAGCCACATACCTTTGTGCACCCAAAGCAGGTATGGTAACGCCGTAATCACTAAGAGCTTCGTTAATCGGGACAGCCTCTGGCCACATTGCTGTTCTCTCATCTGAGTACACCGTCAGTGCGCGGACTTGCCCAACCAACGCCAAGTCACCTGCAGCAGTCCCATTAACAAACTCTACTTGTCCGCCGAGAACCGCTGCTCTATAACCAGCACCACCATCATAAGTGACCTCTCTGATGTCCAAGTCTAGAGCATCAAACAGCGCTAATCCACCAAGATAGGGAGCACCGCCGAATATTGTTCCCCATCGTAACTGACCTGGCTTAGCTTTGATATCCTCAATCAGGTCGCCAAGTGTTTGATAAGGCGAGTTAAGATTGACAAGCAAGGAAATGGGGTCATTCTGAACTACATTTATGATAGCCCAGTCATCCAATGTGAAACCAGCAGCCTGCAGCAAGATGTTTGAGCTTAGGTACGGTTGGGTACCCAAAAAGAGCGTGTATCCATCAGCTTTCGCACGCATGAAGTAGTTTGCACCTATCAGTCCCGCTGCACCATCTCTGTTCTCAACCAGAACTGGTACGCCCAGCTCCTCTTGGAGAAATGGCGCCCAAGCTCTTGCAAAACGATCAGCACTTCCACCCGCTGTAAAGGGGACGACTATGGTTATGGGTTTGTTCGGCCAAGTGTCAACCGGATCCTGAGTCTGAGCCGGCGGCTGGGGCGCTTTCTCGCTACATCCTGTCAAAGCAGTTAGCACCAACGCAACTAGCAATAGAGCAACCAAAAATCGAGATTTCATACCATTGACCTCCTTCTACAAAATACATGTATCTCATTATCTTAATATCCGTGGATACATGTTCTGTTAATTCGGAAATTCGATATGCAATCTCTAATTCCTTCTTGCCAGAAAGAAAATTGTGAATATGTCTGGCCATCTATTGTGGCAAGTAGATAGTAGCTCGCGCCTCGAGCATGATTGCCGTTCTTGATGTAATACAATGAAAAGTGACATTACCATTAGTCTCATCACGCATCAGCCAGGATGATGATAGTTCGCCATTAACAAGTATCTAAAACCACCTCCAGCATTGTCATACTGGAGGTGAATGAAACGCTCATTTTCTCCCCTGCAGCAGGTCAAGATTCATAACCTTGAGAACAGTAGCGCAAGCAGTAGGTTCGCAAGCTTCTCTAATCCAATCTGGCTGTAGCATAATTATTTCGGAGGTAAGAGTGCCCGCTTTTGGGAAGTGCCTAGCGAGGCATGACCTGCAAAGATATTGTTGGATTCAAGAAAAACAGAACGCACCAATAGGTATGGTGCGTTCTGTCTAATCCTTCACACAGCTAGTTTCGCAAGAGCGTTTTGGAAGTTATTCGCCTCTGTTCGAACCGACCGCTTCAATTGGGTCTCCGTCTCCGACTGCTGCAGTCGTCAACACTCGAAAATGGTCGAGCGTGTTGGTGGACGGGACCAAAACTAAGAACCTCATAACTTGACTATACTCATCAAAATCAATAATTTCTGGGCTAAAACCTCGGACATTCATATGACCATTCCCAAACTCGTCAGTGGTGAACCGACCCAGCTCCTGACGCACAGTCGGGTCGTCGCCAATGTTAACGCGAAAAACATACTCGAAATTAGGCCTAAGCCCTTCAGCGGTCATATTAACCACATAGTCCTTTTGCCCTTTCCTGTAGTTCATTATGACCTGCCCAGTCGCCTGAGAGTAGTCATGGCCGCCCATTCTATTGTCTGTACCTATTCGCCCACCAAAAGTACCCTTCCAATTGTCATACACAGCATCTGTAGCAGCTGCAATCGTGAATAGCGACAAAACTAGCGCAACAACAACGGCAAAAATCAACACTTTCTTCATTCTAAAGTTACCTCCTCATGTTTTTTCACATCAGTCGGCTGACTACACTTCGCCTGCCATAACCATCCTCCGATGCTAAGCCTTACGAATCACCTCCGCGTTACGAATTGTCAGAATTGCAGTTGTATGAATTATACCTCATGCCAGTCACATCCCGATGACATACCGATCACATTAATGTCAACTGCAGGAATTAGTTATCCCTTGTGGTATTTTTGTTTTCACTTTGGAAGAAGTTCCTGCATTTGAGCAGAGCTTGGTCAACGCCCAGTATAAATCAGGGCGGTGAAAAATCTTTAGAGATGGAGTGTAAGGCGGCCATGATGACAGCTATTCCACTCGCAGTTCCATTCACGCCTCGAATAAAACGTTGGTTCTCTTCACTCAACGGCTAGCCAAAAAAGTTGTTCGTTGATTCGATGGTGGAATGCAAGTTGCGGGGTGAGTGATAGACAGGCGATGAACACTCCAAACATGTTGCTGTATTGCGTGACGCAAGAGCCCCGGGGACTATGCTATCCGCGCACAGCATGGTCCCCGGGGCTCTACATGATAATATTACAGTTCTTCATAGAGCATTTAGCTCATGTATGAGGTCACGCTAGTAAAGGCCTGGCCCCTTGCTACGGTTGCAGGCTGCGCAAAGTAGTTGCAGGTTTCTAGCGGTGTTGCTGCCGTTAAGGCTTAGCGGTACAACATGGTCAAACTCAATATCCTTCTGAGTCCCGCACTTGACACATCGTCCCCTGTCTCTTCGCCAAACAAACTCCTTCACCTCATCTGGAATTGAGCGACGCCTGCTGGTCAAAGTGTCCGTAGGAAGGTCCATAGCATTCTTCGCTCTTGCTATGCGTCTTTGCTTGATCCTTTCCTGTTCAACTATCAGGGCTTGGACATCTTTCGCAGACAGGTTGTCCGATTCCCAGAAGAATCTCTCTCTGTACAGCCACCAGGCCTTCCCGGTGGCCTGATCTCGCATCAGGCGAACAGGCAGACGTTCCTGTTCCTCCCACATACGTGCGTATTGTGGCGGGTTCAGAGAGCTGTTGGCTTCCTTGTCGCCCGCAACAAAGCGATAGGCTACCGTAATGAACAATATTTTCCTGCAAATGAATCCCGCCTGCTTATCTTCCTTTAACACGAAACCACCCCCAAGATTGATTGCGACCGTTAGGACCAAACTGGACCAAAGATAAATCTGGGGTCACTCTGTTCCCATACTATGAGAAAACATCGAGATATTCTTAACATGCAGAAGCTTACCAACCTCCGCGCGACGATTGCCTGCTTGATCTGTCCATACCAGTCCTATTTAGACCGCGTGGTTACCATCCACGTCCCTTCTTGGGCTTAAGTAACGTATGAAAAAATGAGAAGCAGAAGAGTGCGAAGTAGAACAGGCAGGTAGCTGATTGCCTCACAATCCACCAAAATAGCTGAAATGTGAACACCGTCAGTTTCCATGCTAATGTGATGATAGCTTGAACGAACCACAGTACGTAGTAAGCATAATCCTCAAGCCGTGTGTCATGCATGATGTACACCTCTCCCGCGAAAATGCTAATCCTGGCACCACACCCATGATCATTACCTTTAGACGGTTCCAAATATGCAAAAGAAGTGCGCTCCACAGACATTGCCCGACCTACGTCCATTTGCGCCCCTTGAACTCTGCCTAATGAGCTGGTCCGGTCCGGTGCCCTCGTGACAATCTGCATGCTAGTGCGGCCCTCAAGTACTGTGTCCACCAAAAGAAATCAACCATGTACTTGATTCCACGGCGGAGCGGATAATCCGCCAACCCTACTTTTTCTCCATCCAACCCTGCCAACACCCCGGTATGCTGAGAAACGCTCTGGGCGTGGATGATTTTGTTAACTACACCGCAAGGTATCCGTCTCTTATTTCTCGCTCGAGAGCTTTCTTAAGAGCTGTTTTGCTTATTTTTAGACCATTTGCGTCGGTCAGACGCACAACTTTGGGGTACCCGGGGTCACTCTCCAGCTTCGCGATGATGCTTGATTTATCTTCCTTGCCAACGCCAGAATGTGGCATAGGCCCGCATAGGATTAGGCGGTAACTGGCATTATAGTGCATGTTACGGAATGAAACCTGTTTGGCCTCTTCGTAACCCAGTTTGAGAACGACCCTATCCTTGTGGATGCCAAGAGCATTGAAGCAGCCCAGGATCTCACGCTCGCTCAGCTTACACGCCCCAACGAGAACGATCTTGCCCTCGGGGTGAGAGTCGTACAGCGGCTTTTCCTTTGCGGGGACCAAGTCCTTCATGCCGATGCTGTTGAGATAGCTGTTTAGCCGGTCTGCCCTATGCGCCTCTCTAAGCTCTCGCATGAGTCTTGTTGAGGCAGCTAGGATGACACTGGACAACTCGCCTTGTGACACCGACGGCATTACTGCACATCCTCCAGTAGGGCGGCAATCCAATCCCGCGTTTCCTGTATCTCGTTCTGCAAATCTTTGATATGAGCACGCAACCCCAGATACTGATCTGCTATTACATCCTGTTCCTCCCTGGGCAAGATAGGAAT
>DDWC01000240.1 GCA_002345475.1 Firmicutes bacterium UBA2296 | reverse complement strand
GGCCAGGGCGAAATTCATGAAAGCTCCGCCGGCCACAAAGAGTGCCTTCACCCGAATAGGCTTCTTGTCGTAACGCTCGGCCTCGGGGATTTCACTTTCTTCCCCCTCTTCACCGGCAACACGCAAGAAACCTCCGATGGGTATCGCCCGCAACGAATAGCGTGTATGTCCCTTGACCCTGGATAGTAATATAGGACCCATTCCAAGAGCAAACTCGTGGACGCGGATACCCGCAGCACGGGCGGCAAGAAAGTGGCCAAGCTCATGCACAAAAATCAGCGCTCCAATAACTACAACGGCTAAGAGGATTGACATAGCTAGGCACCTCCTTTCGATTCGATGAATTTGCGTGCGACCGCCCGGGCCTTTTCGTCGGCGACAAACACGTCTTCAAGTTCGTTTAACTTCACCGGAACTGCTGCATGGAGCGCGTTTCGCACAATACCTTCAATGGCGACAAAACTGATGTGTCCGGCGAGGAATGCTCGGACCGCTTCTTCGTTGGCGGCATTGAGCACGACGGTATGATAGTCACCTGACTTGCCGGCTTCAAGCGCCAGAGACAGACAGCCGAACGTCGCCAGGTCGGGCTCGTAAAATGAAAACCGTGATCCCGCAAAACTATTTTTCACCCATGTTGAGGGCCAGCGCTTCGGATAGGAAAGTGCATACTGAATCGGCACCCTCATGTCAGGATCTGAACACTGGGCCAGCTGACTCCCATCTATGAACTCAACGAAAGAATGCACGATGCTTTCTGGATGCACCAGGACTTCGATTTTTTCATAGGGCAAAGAAAACAGATGGTGGGCCTCAATGACCTCCAGGCCCTTGTTCATCAAAGTCGCCGAATCAATACTGATTTTCCCGCCCATTGACCAGGTAGGGTGACTTAACGCCGCATCTACTGTCACCTGGGCAAGATCCTCGCGACAGAGGCCAAAAAAGGGTCCCCCCGACGCCGTCAGTATAACGCGCCGTACCTCTCCAATTCGGCGCCCCTGTAAGGCTTGCCAAATGGCTGAATGCTCACTGTCTACCGGGAGTATGTTGGCGCCGTGTTCAGAGGCAAGATTCATAAGCAGGCGACCAGCGGCGACCAGCGCCTCTTTGTTGGCGAGAGCTACATCCATATGCCGTCTTATCGCCGCTGCAATAGGCTTGAGGCCGACCATACCACTTATAGCCGCTACCACTACCCTGGCCGGAGCCTCCTCCACTAAATGGGTGGCTCCCTCCGGACCGGAGAAAACGACAAGTTCAGGGAACATCTCCCTGAGCAGACTGGCACTGTCCTCATCCGACATGGAAACCATGCCAGGACGGAACTCTCTTATTTGCCTGATGAGCAGGTTCAGATTCTTGCCTGCCGCCAGGCCGACTATTTGCACTTTATCGGAGTTTTCCCTTGCCACCGATAGAGTGTTCTGCCCTATTGATCCCGTCGAACCCAAGACTACGACTTTCTTTCGTTCCATCACTTGCTAATTGTCACCATCCAGAACCAATATATGAAAGTACCGCCGAACAGAAGTGAATCAAGCCGATCCAAAACCCCTCCGTGGCCGGGGAGCAAAGCGCCTGAGTCTTTAACGCCGGCATACCTCTTCAGCGCTGACTCAACCAGATCGCCCGTCACGCTCATAAAACCAACCCCTGCCCAGAGCACAAGGACCTGCCAAAGGGGCAAGCCAAGCCACAAAAGGCCACCGGCGAGCCACACCAGAAGACTTCCCGCAAAGCCACCTGCGGTGCCCTCGACGCTTTTCTTGGGAGAGATCAGTGGCCAAGGCCTCACCCTGCCCAGATGTACTCCCGCAAAATAGGCGAAGCTGTCGAAAGACCAGACGGAAAGCAGAGCCATCGTCGTCAGCTCAAGCCCTGCATTGTCCCTTAGCAGCCAAAGGTTGCCAAAAAGGAGTGACACATACAGCACCGCCATGACCGAGGCACTGAGGCTGGGAAAGCTGAACTCGGGGAAGCGCCAGAGTTGCCTGATAAAAAGTATTATAATTATTATAACAACAGCCTGCAATGAATACGCGGTCTCCAATACCAGCAGGGACACCAGGTACACCAAGGGCAGCACGTAGGTAAGCGGGCAAAACTTGAGCCCCTGTGCCTCCATGATGCGCCCGAACTCTCCTGTGGCTAGAAACGAGCAGACACAGAGTGCCAAAAAGAACGGCACCCCCCCGAAATAGACCACAAGGATGACTAAAGGTATCCCAATCAGGGCTGTCACTACCCTTTGTCTTAGCAACTACATCACCGGGCCTTTCCTAGGTGGAGCTCAGGCCGCCCCTCCGACGTTTTCTGCGCTGAAAATCAGCAATGGCGTTATGGAACTCCTCTATTTTGTAATCAGGCCACAAGGTCTCACTAAAAACCAGCTCCGCGTAAGCTATCTGCCACAACAGAAAATTGCTAACGCGCAACTCTCCTCCAGGACGGATCAGCAAGTCAACCTCGGGGATATCTGCCGTGTACAGCAAGGCTGAGAACTGAGTCTCTCCACAAGTTTCTAACTCTTGCTGGGGGAGTCCGGCCATGGCTCTGGCGGCTTGCAGAATTTCCTGTCTTCCGCCGTAGTTGATAGCTAAATTGACACTCAGTCCGTTACGACCAGCCGTTACACTGAGAGCCTCCTCGAGAACATCCCGGGTCGCCTGAGGCAGTGCAGCGATATCCCCCAGAGCCCTGAGCCGGATATTGTTCTTCTCCAGGGTTTCACGTTCTCGGCGCCAGAACTCTCCAGGCAGCGACATGAGAAAGTCTACTTCCTCCTGGGGACGCTTCCAGTTCTCAGTCGAGAACATGTACAGGGTCAAGTGATCCAGGCCCATGCGCGCGGCCTCTTCCATGATGGACCTGGCCGCATCCAGCCCTTTGCGATGACCGGCGTTGCGCGGTAAGCCGCGCTTCTCGGCCCAACGTCCGTTGCCATCCATGATAATCGCCACGTGCCTCGGCAATTTACCCAAAGTCATATCCATTCTCAGAGCCTGTTTACTTCTCATGACATAAACACCACCTTAAGACAAAACCCCCTGGATCAGGGGGTTAGTTGATGCCGTGTGAAAAGGGGGTGAAAACGAGTTCCCACTGCTCCTCTGCCCCACACCAGCGCTGTCTGATGCAATAAAGAGTTTCTTCAGGCACCAAACCCCCTGACTCAACAGGGCATACCTGCACAACAAAGGCTACCGCTGCCAACTTAAGCCGCACCTGCGGCATGGTAAGACAAAGTACGTCGATAGCTAATCAGACCTCCATGATCTCCTCTTCTTTGGCAGCCAGGACGTCATCGACCTCTTTGATGTACCGGTCTGTAAGCTTTTGCATGTCGTCCAGGCCCTTTTTGGAGTCGTCCTCGGTAATCTCCTTGTCCTTCTCCATCAACTTGATCATATCATTGCCTTCCCGCCGCAAATTGCGAACGGCTACACGGCCCTCTTCAGCTTTCTTTTTGCAAACCTTAACAAGATCCAGGCGTCGCTCCTGTGTAAGAGTGGGGATGTTAAGACGGATGACGCTGCCGTCGCTGTTGGGCATAAGCCCAAGATCAGATTTCTGAATGGCCCTGTCAATTTCCTTGAGGACAGACTTGTCCCAGGGCTGAATCATGAGGGTTCTCGGATCAGGTACAGAGATTGTGGCTACCTGATGCAGCGGCGTGGGTACGCCGTAATACTCCACCACAATCTTGTCCAGCAGTGCAGGTGTCGCGCGCCCGGCTCGCAAGCTGGCCAGATCCTTCTGCAATGCCGCTACGGATTTCTTCATTCTGTCTTCAATGTCTTTTAGAACGTCCTTAACCACTGCTCTCACCTCGCACATAAGTTCCAATCTTCTCGCCGAGTACCGCTCGGCGGATATTACCTTTGTCGGCCAGGCTGAAAACCAGAATAGGAATGTTGTTATCCATACACAGCGACGTGGCGGTCGCGTCCATAACGCCCAGATTGCGCTTGAGCACCTCGATATAGGTGAGTTCGCTAAAACGGGTCGCCCCTGGGACTTTTAAAGGATCAGCGTCATAAACACCATCCACTTTGCCCTTGGCGAGAAGTATCACTTCAGCCCCGATCTCTGCTTCCCGCAAGGCGGCAGTGGTATCAGTCGAAAAGAACGGGTTACCTGTGCCTGCCGCAAAAATAACTATGTACCCCTTTTCAAGGTGGGTAATGGCTTTTCTGCGGATGTAGGGTTCGGCGATTTCCCGCATCTCTATGGCAGTCTGCACCCTGGTGGCAACACCTAGCTGCTCAATAGCGTCCTGAAGCGCCAGCGCATTGAGGACAGTGGCCAGCATTCCCATATAATCCGCCGTGGCTCGGTCCATACCCTTGGCGCTGCCAGCGGCTCCACGCCATATGTTGCCCCCACCTACCACAACCGCGACATCAACCCCCAGATGACGGACGTCCACCACCTGTTCGGCCACCGAAGCCAGAACTTCGGGATCAATTCCGTAACCAAGGCTGCCTGCCAACGCCTCGCCGCTGAGTTTGAGCACTATTCTCTTAAACTTAGGTGTATCCATTGCCATACCTCCACTGAGCCTAATTCGTGATGACCCACATCATATCCTGCCAACCTGAAAAAAAGGAACACTACACGTGTTCCTTCCTACAACCTCAGACGTTTTCCCGCTTTTCCAGGCCTTCGCCCATTTGATATCTGGTGAAGCGGCGGACAGAGATGTTCTCACCCATGGTGGCAACCTTCGACTGAACGTACTCCTTGACGGTAACGTCACCTTCGCGAATAAAGGGCTGCTCCAGCAGACACACTTCAGCAAAGTATTTTTCGATGCGTCCCTCGACCATTTTGTCGACGATCTTTTCGGGTTTGCCCTCGTTGAGGGCCTGAGCGCGCAGGATTTCCTTTTCCTTTTCAATGACAGAGGCGGGCACTTCTTCTCTGCTAACGAATAGCGGATTCTGCGCCGCGATCTGCATGGCTATATCTCTGGCCAAGGCCCGGAAATCGGCATTCTTGGCAACGAAATCGGTCTCGCAGTTAATCTCAACCATAACACCTATTCGGCCGCCGCCGTGGATATAGGCTTCCACAAC
Organism: Firmicutes bacterium UBA2296; assembly: GCA_002345475.1. Taxonomy (GTDB): domain Bacteria; phylum Bacillota; class UBA994; order UBA994; family UBA994; genus UBA2296. Next base: position 684 of record DDWC01000240.1, on the reverse strand, counting down.
GCCCTCGCTGGTGGAACGTCCGGCCTTCTTGTTAGCCGCAGCCAAACCCTTTTCGCGCAGAAACTCAACAGCTTTCTCCATGTCTCCGTTGACCTCGGCAAGGGCGCGCTTGCAGTCCATCATGCCGGCACCAGTACGCTCACGCAGTTCCTTGACCATGGAAGCGTCAATAATCTTCGTCATTTGTGAACCCCCCTTACTTGTTGATATAAAACAGGGTAAGGACACAGTGATACCGCACCCCTACCCGCTTATGCAGTACTACTCGACCTCAGCTACCTGTTCGCCCTGACGCGACTCCAGAACCGCATCGGCCATGGTTGCTGCCATCAGCTTTACAGCGCGAATGGCGTCGTCATTGCCGGGGATAATGTAATCGATTTCGTCGGGGTCGCAGTTGGTATCGACGACGGCAACCACGGTCATCCCCAGCTTGCGGGCTTCCTTGATGGCAATCGTCTCTTTCTTCGGATCGATGACGAAGATCACGCTCGGGATCTTGTTCATCCCCTTGATGCCGCCCAGGGTCTTTTCGAGCTTTTCCCGCTCGCGCTCCAGTTCCAGACCTTCCTTCTTGGTCAGCAGCTGGTAGGTTCCGTCCTGCGACATCATCTCGATCTTCTTGAGACGGTCGATGCTCCCCTTGATCGTCTGAAAGTTGGTGAGCATGCCGCCCAGCCAGCG
>DDWC01000198.1 GCA_002345475.1 Firmicutes bacterium UBA2296 | reverse complement strand
CTCGGCATTCACCAGGGTCTGTTTGCGCACATAATGGGCGGGTACCGCCTCGGTCTGATTCTTCGAAACTTCCAGATAGTACCCAAACACTTTGTTGAAGCCGATCTTCATGGATTTGATTCCTGTTCTTTCGCGCTCAGTAGCTTCAAGCCTGGCCAGGTATGACTTGCCATCGCGACTGATACTGCGCAACTGGTCTACGGTGGTATCAAAACCATCCCGGATATATCCTCCGTCCCGCGCTGTGAGGGGAGGTGTATCAATCAGAGACGCGGATATGAGAGTTGCCAATTCGGGGAAGTCGTCCAGCGCCTCGGCGGTTTCCAGCAATAACTCGCTGCTGTACCCGGCCATCGCCTGAATAAGGCGTCCTGTTGCGCCGAAGGAGTTTCCCAGCGACTTGATATCCCGCGGGTTGGCCGTCCCGGTGGCGACTCGGGCAGATAGCCTTTCCAGATCGTATAAATCATCCAGGGCTTCCCTCAGTTCCCGTCTCGCCAGCATATCTCCGACAAGCTCAGCCACAGCGGCATGTCGCGCTTTTATCGCGGCGGCCGAAAGCAGGGGTTGCTCGATGATGCGTCGAATCATCCGGGCCCCCATTGGTGTCATGGTATGGTCCAGGACACCCAGCAGGGAGCCTTGCTTCTCGCCTCCCTGCATAGACCGAGTCAACTCCAGATTCCTCCTGGTGATGGAGTCCAGAACCATTTCAGTGCCGCGCTCCACCAGCCGCGGCCTGGTGAAATGGCCAAAACCTCCCGAACCCAGGTTTTCCAAATATCTAAGGGCCTGGGCCACGGCGATCCTGGCTATGTCAGCGCCACAGAAGTTGAGTCCGAGGGACTCAAGGTATGATTCCGCTTCTTTGGGCGAACATGTATTGACAGAAGTGACCAGCGTACCCAGACGGCCTAAGGTGGACTGGATGTCTTCGCGAATGCTTTGCTCATCCACGGCTGCTTCCCGAGGGTTAATGCGGCCGAGTTCGTCCAAAAGATCATGATAGGGGTCACGGCCGGTAAAATGCATGCATTCGACCACCCCGGTGAGAAATTCCACCGCCGCCAGCGCTACTTCGTCATCGGTACCATACCAGCTCACCACATAGTTCAGGCTATCCGGGGTGGCGTCGTGGTGGGTGGCAGGGGTAATAATGCGGATGACTTCCCGCTTGACAAGACCCTTGCTTGCTGCAGGATCCTCGACCTGCTCACAGATGGCAACCTTCCTGCCACAGTTTATGAGTTTTGCTATGTAGGCATCGGCGGCATGGTAGGGTACTCCGCACATGGGCACTTTGCCTGCTTCCCCGGCGTCGCGGGAAGTGAGAGTAATCCCCAATATGCGGGAGGCTAGAATCGCGTCATCAAGGAACATCTCATAAAAATCACCCATGCGGAAGAACAGGACTGAATCCTGGTGTTCGCGTTTAATCTCCACGAATTGCCGCATCATCGGGGTATAACCGTCCAAGTGTCAAACCTCCCGGCCTATTTATCTACTGCTCGTTGCTGATCAGTTCTCCCAGCATATGCCAGGTTTGCGCCTGGGTGATCATCACCTTGGCCAGTGTACCGGTCAGGGACATGGGCCCCGCAAAATGAACCAGTTTGTTACCACTGGTACGCCCGGTCAGTCGCGAGAGGTCTGTTTTGCTGGTACCTTCCACCAGGACTTCAACCTGTTGACCCACAAGCCTGGCGTTCTGGCGCAAAGATGATTCATTCACCAGCGTGATTAGCTCCCGCAGCCGGAAGTTTTTCTCCTCTGCAGTCAGCTGTTCAGGGAGTTTGGCGGCAGGCGTACCGCTTCGGGGTGAATAAGCGAAGGTGAAGGCCGCATCAAAACCGACCTCCCTGACAAGGGACATTGTCTCGGCATGCTCGGCCGCTGACTCACCGGGGAAGCCTACAATGAAATCTGTGGTGATGGTGGCGTCTGGCACTGCTCCCCTGATCTTGGCGATCAGTTCGAGATAGTTCTTACGGGTATAACCGCGGTTCATGGCCTGTAGTATGCGGTCACTGCCTGACTGAACTGGCAGATGGAAGTGGCTGCAGACTTTCCGAGATGCAGAGATGGCCGAAATGAGTCTCTCAGTAAAATCACGGGGATGCGATGTCATATACCTTATACGCACAATGCCGTCCACCGCTTCCAGCGCCAGCAAAAGGTCGGCAAAATCCAGCGGCTCACTGAGATCCTTGCCGTAGGAGTTAACGTTCTGCCCCAGGAGTGTCACCTCTTTGTATCCCCTGCTGGCGAGATCGACTACCTCTGCCACAATATCCTCCTTCTGTCGACTGCGTTCTCGACCCCTAACGTGGGGCACTATGCAGTAGGAGCAAAAGTTGTTGCAGCCATACATGATGGTAACCCAGGCCTTCATCGCGTCCGAGCGCTTGCGGGGCAGGCCTTCCACCACAGCACCCGACTCCTGCAGCACGGCCAGAACGGGCTCTCCGGTGTCTCTGGCCAGCTCGAACATGCGGGGAAACTCCTCGAGGTTGTGTGTACCAAAGATGAGGTCCATGTGAGGGAAACGCTCCCGTATGCGCCGGGCGACTTCATCCTGTTGTGTCATGCACCCCCCAATGCCGAGAACCATATGAGGCCTCTCCTGCTTCAGTCGATGCAGCTCTCCTATGCGTCCGTACACCTTGCTTTCAGCGTGTTCACGCACACAGCAGGTAATAAGGATAATGGTGTCGGCCTCGTTTTCGTCTTGCGTCTGTGTATAGCCCAGGTTCTCCAGATGACCCGACAGCACTTCGGCATCGTTCTCATTCATCTGGCAGCCGAAAATTTCCAGCATATATTTCATGACAGTCCTCCATGTTCGATAATAACTCTTATTTTAGCAGTCGCCGTCCGCAAGGACAACTCAGGCACCGGCAGCATCAATCAGGCGGGCAAACAGAAGACAGACCCCGTCACACGCCAGGAGCTTCAGGGTCCGTCTTAGCTATACGATTTCAGTCTCAACCATCTTTATCAGGTCGGCCGCTGCAGTCGGCTTGCCGAGCCTGGTGGCAAACCTGCTCATCGTGGCCAGGCGTTCTTCATCGGCCAGAAGATCACTGAGGCGATTCACAGCATTGGTCTCGTCCAGAATAATTGCTGCCAGCTGGTCCGTCATGAACACTGCGTTGCGGTGCTCCTGACCGGGAATTGGCGAAACAAGCGCCATGGGCAGACCCATGCACAGCGCTTCAGAACAGGTGACCCCCCCTGGCTTGGTTACCAGAAGATCCGCCGCGGACATGTAGTCCCAGATGTTTTCCACATAACTGAGAACCTGAACCTTATCAGCTAATGGGCGCTGAGACAGTTCTCGAGCAATGGCCCTGTTGTGGCCCGCCGTTACGAGAATCTGATGCTCTGGAAGAGCTATAGAAATCGACCGGATGAAATCCAGGTTAAGCCCGAGTCCGAGACCGCCGCCCATCAGCATCACCGTTGGTGCAGGAGTTAAACCCAGCAAAGCACGGGCTTCCTGTTTCGACTGTTTCACAGAGAACTGCCTGCGCAAAGGAATTCCCAGAGGCCTCAACAGCTGGCTAGTGACATTTAGAGCCGCCATCAATGGTGCCATGCGCGAATCGGCTATGACATAGCGATCGACGCCGCTATGAATCCAGTTGGGATGAACAGCAAAGTCCGTTATGACAGTGTAAATGGGCAGATCCAGACGCAGACGTTGCTTCAGGGCCGTAAGCAGTCCGACGGCAAAGCTATGGGTGCAAATAATGGCAGAAGGCTGCTCACGCTTTAGCAGACGCTGGAAGCCGCGACACAGGAGGTTATTGACAATAGAAGAGTACTCAACACCGGCACTCTCCTCGCTATATTCATACAATCTGCCGTAGATGTGGGGCGTATAGCGCAGTATGCGCAAATAACCCTCCAGAACAACCTTGGAGAGGAATGGGCTGACGAAATCCAGTACGTCTATGACGGTGGCGCTGTGTCCGTTGGCGTCGGCTTCCTCCTGTATGGCTCTCGCCACCTGGTTGTGCCCGTGTCCAATAGATGTGGAAAAGACAAGAATACGCATTCCTGGCAGGCCTCCTTGTGTCTCATTTCGTCCCCTGTTTGTGCTATAATATACCCGTCAATGTGACTCACAATATGCAACAATACTTAGAAGGGGGCTGTCCTTAGTGACCCTTGCCAACAACGACCAGCTGCGTGAACTCTGCACCACTGTCAGGCGCGATATCGTCGAAATGACTGCTGCGGCAGGTTCAGGCCATCCCGGGGGATCTCTTTCCGCTGTTGAGCTCGTAGTAGGGCTCTATTTTAATGTAATGCGGCACGACCCTGCCAACCCCACCTGGAGCGATCGCGACCGATTTATTCTCTCCAAGGGGCACGCCTGCCCTGTATTATATTCTGTATTGGCCAGATCAGGCTATTTCCCTGCCGACGAACTGAAAACCCTGCGCAAATTTGGCAGCAGACTACAGGGGCATCCGAACATGCAGGTTCTTCCCGGACTGGACACCTCCAGCGGATCGCTGGGACAGGGACTATCCATAAGCAACGGATTGGCCATTGCCGCCAAACTTGACGGAAAAGACCACCGCATATACTGCCTGCTGGGCGATGGAGAAATACAGGAGGGCCAGGTGTGGGAGGCTGCCATGACAGCGGCCCACTACAAGCTCGACAATGTATGCGCCATTCTGGATTACAACAATTTACAGATTGACGGTTGCTGTGACGATGTCATGTGTATTGCCCCGGTGGCCGACAAATGGCTGGCCTTTGGCTGGAACGTTATTGAGGTCGACGGGCATAACCTCGACGAAGTCCTCCTCGCCTACCAGAGAGCAGCCAGTGTGAAATGCCAACCCACCATCATCATCGCCAAGACCATCAAAGGCAAAGGCGTGTCCTTTATGGAAGACGTGGCCGAATGGCATGGCAAAGCGCCAAATGCAGCGGAACTGGCCGTTGCACTTAAAGAACTAGCATAAGGAGCGATTATGATGACCAAGATGAAACCTACTCGCGACGGCTATGGTGAGGCCCTGCTGGAACTGGGCAAATCAAACCCGAATGTGCTTGTTCTTGATGCTGACCTGGCTAAGTCCACTCGGGCAGACTGGTTCTGGAAGGCTCATCCAGATAGGTTTTTTGACATGGGCATAGCGGAGCAGGACATGCTGGCCACAGCGGCGGGTATGGCTCTAGGTGGCAAAATACCCTTCGCCAGTACCTATGGTGTTTTCGTCGCCGGGCGCGCCTGGGACCAGATTCGCACCAGCATCTGCTACGGCAACCTGAATGTGAAGATTGGCGGCGCACATGGTGGCATTTCTGTCGGTCCCGACGGAGGCACTCATCAATCATTGGAAGAAATCGCTTTGATGAGAGTACTGCCCAACATGACGCTGATTCTGCCCTGTGATGCCGAAGAGACGAGAAAGGCAACCCTGGCCGCCGCAGAGATATACGGCCCTGTATATCTGAGATTTGCCCGGGAGGCGACGCCAGTGTTCACTGAATCTGACTCGCCCTTTGAAGTGGGCACGGCCAATGTACTGCGTGAGGGCTCAGATGCTACGATTATCGCTGCTGGCCCTATCGTTTATGAGGCACTCGTGGCCAGCGATCTTCTGGCTGAGCAGGGCCTGAAGGTGCGGGTTATCAATATGCACACCATTAAGCCGCTGGATGAAACCGCAATTATCGGCGCAGCGAGGGAGACAGGAGTCCTGGTTACCGCAGAGGAGCATCAGATTTATGCTGGCCTGGGCGGTGCTGTAGCGGAATGTGCTGCCAAGCACTGCCCCGTCCCCATCGAAATGGTCGGAATTATGGACACCTTTGGTGAATCCGGCACTCCCGATGAACTGGCAGAGGCCTACGGACTCACTCACAGGGAAATAGTCGCCGCGGTTCTCAAGGCGATCCAAAGAAAAAAGTAGATTGGGGGCGTAATAATGTTCGAAAATATGCTGGCGAAGAGAATGTCTCGCCTCGGCACGGAGACAGCCTTTGAAGTTCTGGCCCGTGCCAGAAAACTTGAAGCCCAGGGCAAGGAAATTATCCATCTTGAAATCGGTGAGCCCGACTTCGACACACCGGTTAACATTCGTGATGCCGCCAAACACGCTCTTGACAGCGGCCTCACCCATTACACCCCGGCGGCGGGGCTGCCCGCAGTGCGCCAGGGCATCGCGGACTACGTGTTTCGCCAGAAGAACGTGCAAACCTGCGCTGACGAAGTGGTCGTTGTCCCGGGTGGCAAACCTATAATGTTCTACATTATGCTGGCTTTGATAGAATCGGGGGACGAAGTGCTTTACCCCAATCCCGGCTTTCCGATCTACGAATCCTGCATAAATTTTGCCGGAGGAACTGCTGTACCGTTGCCGCTGCTGGAGAAAAATGACTTTCGCCTTGACCTGGATGACCTGGCAGCCAAGATCACTCCCAGGACCAAGCTGATTATTATCAACACCCCTGCTAACCCCACCGGAGGGCTGCTTACACCCGACGACATCAGGCGCATTGCCGATCTGGTGCGGGACACGAACATTCTCATAATGTCCGACGAGATCTACGATCGCATAATTTACGAGGGAGAAGCTCTCTCAATCGCTTCCCTCCCGGGCATGAAGGATCGCACCATAATTCTTGACGGCTTCTCAAAGACCTATGCCATGACCGGATGGCGCCTGGGATTCGGAGTTATGCATCCGTTCCTGGCTGAAAAAGTGACCAAGCTTATGGTGAATTCCAACTCTTGTACAGCAGCTTTTACGCAAATGGCAGGTCTTGAGGCTCTTACCGGACCTCAGCATGACGTAACGAGCATGGTGGAAGAGTTCCGCCTGAGACGAGATCTGCTGGTTGAGGGCCTGAACTCAATTCCCGGTGTCAGCTGCCGTGTACCTAAGGGGGCCTTCTACGCCTTCCCCAACATTTCTTCTTTTGGCCGGCCATCCCGGGATGTTGCCGACTACCTGCTGCAGGACGCAGGCGTTGCCGCCCTGGGCGGCACAGCTTTTGGCGAGTACGGCGAAGGGCATTTACGGTTGTCCTACGCCAACTCACAGGAGAACCTGCTCAAGGCCATCTCGAGGATAGAGCATGCCCTCGGCAAGTGGCGCTAAGCAAAGCCGGCTGCTGGCCGTCAAGCGCTTCCTGATAGACTACTCGGGGATAGTAATCGGCAGCATTATCACGGCAATCGGACTTAATGCGCTGCTCATTCCCAATAAGATAGCCGCGGGTGGTGCCAGCGGTATTGCCACCCTGTTGTTTCATCTGTTGGGTATTTCCCCTGGCCTCGTGCTACTCGCCATAAACGTGCCGCTGCTGATTGTCAGCTCCATAGTGTTCGGTCTGCGTTTCGGCGCCTACACCATAGCAGGAAGCCTGGCCACATCGCTG
>DDWC01000027.1 GCA_002345475.1 Firmicutes bacterium UBA2296 | reverse complement strand
GCGGGCATATGAACTGAGCGCAATAGTGTCATTGTTGACGCTGTTGCTCAGGTTAAAACCTACGAGAGGTGTAGTTGCGTCCCTGCGTGCCATAAGGCGAGCCATGAGCAAAGTCCACAGGACGGAGAAAGGGTTATCGTTGCCCATGAAGACCGAGATCTTGAAAGTGACGTCGATGCCCAGACGATAAAGCATGTACCCGGCGAAAACCGTTCCTGGGTTGATGTTTAACACCTGGTTTATGCCGTAAGTGGTGTAGTAGTAAAGCAGTTCATCAACCCACATCAGCACGTGTTCGTTGGGCTGACCCACACCGCCGAAATAACCGGTGATGGTCGCCGGACCGCCAAGGTGTACGTTGGACCCATCTGTGCCTTTTGTGTCGAGAGTCTCTACATAGCTGGCCCCCACAATCTGCATGGCTGCGGCAATGGCCAGAGTGTCTCCCTGGTCTGATTCCTGCTCCTTCATGTTGCGAACCCTGATGAAGCGGCCCGGCATTATCTCCCGGTTCGCTATGGCCTGCTCTGCTTCACGAATCAGCCAGGGGAAATACTGGAGAGCGCTAATCTCCAGGGTCACAGCTTTACCTTCGTCGAAATAGCGGGCATTTGCCGCGTCGCCCAAAATGCTCCTGCGGTAGTCGCTTATCTTTACAAAAGCACCGCGGTCTCGCTGATCAATGAGCCAGAGAAGTTGCTCGTGGTAAGGAGAGCGCTGCGCCTTCAGGCGGCTCATCAGGTTACTAAGCTGCCTGGATTCGCGCGCCTGGGCATTAATCTCCTCCACTGTTCCGTACCGGGATACTACCCGCAGGAGTTCGTTTATGAGCGGGTTATCCGGGTCGGTAAGGAATGCGTTGACCTCAGCCAGGACTTCATCTTCGATGCGTAGCTTGTCTCTCAGTGAGTCAGTATGCATCATACAGCCTCCTTCGGTTTATATTGGTCTGCACTTGTCTGACTCTTTTTTCTTTTCTTCGCGTCGGGCCAACTTCCTGCACAGCATGTTAAAAAGCAGGAAATTTCCGGGTAATACCGAACTATAACATGACGCTGAAATTAAGGAGGGCGAAGTATGAATAAGGCGCAATTAAAAGCCGCAGTTACTGCGGCCATAGACAAGAGGCGTGAAGAGATCATTGCCATTGGGGAGACAATTCGCAGAAATCCGGAGCTAGGCTACAAAGAACACCAGACCGCAGCTCTGGTTGAGAAGAACTTCACCAGGATGGGGCTGGAGTATCAAAGTGGTCTGGCTCTCACCGGCTCCAAAGCCCGCATGAAGGGGGCGCATAGCAAAGTAAGCCTGGCGGTTATGGGTGAGCTCGACGCAGTTCTCTGCCCGGAACACCCCGAGTCCCACCCGGAAACAGGTGCAGCGCATTCATGCGGACACAATGCCCAGATCGCTGCCATGCTGGCCGTCGGTATGGCTCTGCAGGACACCCGGGCTATGAGCCATCTGGCGGGGGATGTCGTGCTAATGGCAGTTCCTGCGGAAGAACCGGTGGAAGTGGAGTGGCGCCAGCGCCTGCGGGAGAAGGGCAAGATCAGCTTCCTGGGCGGCAAGCAGGAGTTCATAGCAACCGGCGTCATGGATGACGTCGACATGACCGTTATGTTCCACAGTTCCATAACCCAGCCCAATCGCATGGCTTCGGTCGGTGGTACTGCCAACGGTTTTGTGACCAAGTTCATCAAGTACATTGGTAAAGAAGCCCACGCTGGCGGGGCGCCCCACCTGGGGGTAAACGCTCTCAATGCAGCTATGTTGGGGCTTCAGGCTATACATGCCAACCGCGAGACGCTTAAGGACGACGACACTATTCGCATTCACCCCATTATCACTAAGGGCGGCGATCTGGTAAATATCATCCCCGCTGACGTGCGCATGGAGACCTACGTCCGGGGGAAGTCCATGGACGCCATTCTTGACGCAAGTAAGAAAGTAAACCGTGCCCTCAAAGCAGGAGCCATGGCTGTTGGCGCCGAGGTAGAAATCATCGAAATTCCCGGGTTCCTGCCCAGGGTAAGCAACCCGCGCATGGATGAACTGATGAGAGAAAACCTGCACCAGCTTGTCGGTGCAGAAAATGTTGCCACCGGCACTCACGGCACTGGTTCCAGCGATATAGGAGATATCATGCACATCATGCCTGCCATACACCCCTATGTCGCCGGGGCAGTGGGCGCCGGTCATACCAAGAACTATCAGGTCGAGGACCCAGAGCTCTTCTACATTGTTCCGGCCAAGGCCATGGCTATGACGGTGGTTGATCTGCTCTATGGCGACGCCAGTGAAGCGGAGCAAGTTATCGCCAACTATCCGCCGGCCATGACCAAGGAAGAATACCTGAAAAAGTGGCAGGAGTTCTGCGCGCAGGTGGAATAGGCTCGGCGGGGAGGCGCTTAGCGATTGGCGCTTGGTGGCCAGACTAACAACCAACAACTAACAGCCCTCACAACAGCAAAAGAAGAAGCCTCTCGGAATGCAATTGCAGTTCCAAGAGGCTTCTTCTATTGTTAGCGGTTGTACTATTGCACCGTCACTGTGTCGGCGGGGTTCTCTTTTGGCGCCTTGATAATGATAGCCAGTGCCACTCCCAGTATGCTCAGCAGGGCAGATACACCGTAGCTGATGGTGTATGTTCCTGTCACGTCGCGCACTATGCCGCCCAGAAGCGGCCCCAGTACGCCTCCCACACCCCACGCCGTGATGACAAAACCGTAGTTGATGCCAAAGTTCTTCATGCCGTAATAATCTGCCGTGATGGAAGGGAACAGGGTAAGCATGCCCCCGAAAGTAAACCCTACAATGGCTATGCCTACCACCAGAAGCCCTGGCGTCGTCAGAGAAGGAAACGCCAGATACGTGGCGAATTGCAGGAGGAAAGCGCTTACCAGACCGGCCCGGCGCCCGATGCGGTCAGAAATCACTCCCCAGCTAATACGGCCGAAGAAGTTGAAGAAGGCATAAATCGCGGTGAGGGTGAAGGCGGTGGTCATGCCGGCCTGCTCCATGCCAATCTTCGATAGCTGGCCGATGATGAGCAACCCAGCAAAAGTTCCGAAGCAGAACATCCCCCATACCGCATAGAATTGTGGAGTGCGGAGCATTTCTGCGGCGCCGTAGTCACGTCCAGAGCCGGAGATTTTTCGCGTCGCCTTGGGAATCGGGTGGGAATGTCCTGGCGGCGGGTTAGATATCAGCTGGGCCAGGCTCATTATTACTACAAAGAACAACCCGCCCAGTACGAAGAAAGTGGTCTGCAGGCCAAAACGGTTAATAAGGTTGCTGGTCAGGGGCGCAATATAGATTGGCGCCAGACCAAAACCGCTGACCACGATGCCGGAAATAAGACCGCGCTTCTCCGGGCCGAACCACTTAACTGCGGCCGGAGTTGGTGCGGCGTAGCCCATGCCCATGCCGATGCCAAAAACTAGCCCGAAGAATATGGTGAGGCCAACCACGGTGAGGGTTGCCCCGGCCATAAAGAAACCGATGCCCGCCAGAACCGCCGACCCCATGATGATGGGTCTGGGGCCGAACTTATCCTGTAGCCTGCCCCCAGGAACCATGGAAAGAGCGAAACAGGCGCACGCCATCATGTAGGGCAACTGCGTTTGCGTAGCGGACCAGCCAAGTTTGTCGATTAGCGCCGCGGAGATAACTCCCCAGGCGTACAGCACGCCCAGGGCTAGATTGACGCCGAGTCCGGCCAGAGTGACGATAATACCACGGTTGACGCGCATATTGCTAAAAACCATCCTCTCATCTTGCGGGTTTACCTGCCTGAATAATTATCTTAACTTCGTTACAATACCGCATTTTCCTGCGAAACACCACAGCTTTTTGTAGTTATAAGGAGGGTCTTTGCATGAATATACTTCTGTCGCCCGACTCCTACAAGGGCAACCTTACCGCACGCCAGGTGTGTGACGCTATGGCTGAGGGAGTCTCTTTGGCTGCGCCTGAAGCTACTGTTGATTTGGTACCCATGGCGGATGGGGGGGACGGCACCGTCGACGCTGTGCTGGCGGCGATTGAAGCCGAGGCGGTGCAGGCCTTGGTTCATGGCCCTCTGGGAGAACTCGTGGAGGCTAAGCTTGCCTACGTAGCCCAGAGTCATACAGCGGTCATCGAAATGGCTTCCGCCTCGGGTCTTACGTTGTTGTCCCCTGATTCGCTGGATCCGCTTTCGGCTTCAACCTTCGGCACAGGGGAGCTAATATTAAAAGCATTGGATCTCGGGTGCAGGAGGCTGGTGATAGGTATTGGTGGCAGCGCTACGAATGATGCGGGCACCGGCATGGCCCGCGCTCTGGGGGTCCGCTTTCTTGACAGCCGGGGTTGCGAACTGCCGCCCGGAGGCGCAGCTTTGAGTGGACTTGCCAGCATAGACCTATCAGGACTCGACCCGAGGCTCTCGTCATGCAATGTGGACGTGGCCTGCGATGTCAACAATCCCTTGTATGGGCCGAGCGGTGCCGCCGCAGTGTATGGACCGCAAAAGGGGGCAACGGACGAGATGATCCTCGTTCTCGATGCTGCCATGATGCAGTTTTCCCGTGTTCTGAAAGAACAGCATGGCATAGATGTCGCCGATGTCCCTGGAGCTGGCGCGGCGGGCGGACTGGGTGCGGGATTACTGGCCTTTCTGGGCGCCAGGCTCGGCTCCGGGGTGAACATGATTGCGGATCTCGTCAGGCTACCCGAAAGAATACGCGGCGCGGACCTGGTGATCACCGGCGAAGGGCGTCTGGATGCCCAGAGCTCCATGGGCAAGGCAGTTCAGGGCGTGGCGAGGTTGTGCCATCTTGCCAATGTTCCTGTGGTGGCGCTGGTTGGCGCTCTGGACCCGGCCGCCTTTTGTACCGGTGGAATGCCTGGGTTAACGGCAGCATTCAGCGTTTTGCCTGGGCCGGCTTCGCTGGATAGGGCTCTGGAGGAGGCCGCCGGGAATATCACCTTCACCACATCTCAGGTAGTTCGGCTTTACCAAGCGGCGCGATTTGTCTGACCGTTCCCTTGACATTGATGTAACGATTAAGTATATATTTAATTGTAGGAGGTGCGACCATGAAGAGAGAGAAGTTTGTCTGTGAGGTGTTCTCGCCTAGCGAGCATGTCGAGGAAGTGCGCGGCGAGATCCCGGACCTGAGCAAAGTGGTTGGCATCTTCAAAGTGCTTAGTGATGAAACGCGGGCTAAGCTTGTCTATCTACTGGGCTCGCGGGAGATGTGTGTGTGCGACTTGGCCACCGTGTTACAGGTTACGTTGCCGGCTATTTCACACCATTTGCGACTGCTGAAGGCACACGGTCTTGTTAAGAGCAGAAGGGAAGGCAAAATGATGATGTACAGCCTGCAGGACTCCCATACTGTGGGAATAATCCAGGAGGCCAGAGATGCAATCAAGAGCGCGCGAGACGAGGAGATGGCCGACTATGCGTTATAGCCTTACAGGTCTGGACTGTGCCCACTGCGCAGCCAAAATAGAGCAGGATATCATGCGACAGGAGGGCCTGCAAGACGCTGCCCTGAATTTCGCGACTCGTACCTTATCAGCACCAGAAGGCCATGAGGCCACCATCCAGGCCATTCTCGATCGCATTGAGCCTGGAGCGCGCCTGGTACCACTGCAGGATAGATCGGCAGTTGCGGATGAGGACGAGGTCCCCGGAGACCGCCGCAAGTGGCTGCCGGCTTTCACGGCGGCTTTGCTCCTGTTTGCCGGCCTCCTGCTGAAACATGTGGTTGCCGGTGCCTCCGCCGCCCAAATTGCCCGCATTCTATTCGTGATCTCATACGCACTGGTAGGCTGGAGGGTGCTTCGCAAGGCCGCGGATAAACTTGTGCGAGGCCAGATGCTTGACGAGCATTTCCTGATGAGCATAGCGTCACTTGGCGCCTTCGCCATAGGAGAATGGCCTGAAGCTGCCGCGGTGATGGTGTTCTACGCCGTGGGGGAGCGACTGCAGGATATGGCCGTAGGCAAATCGCGGCGTTCCATTGCGGCATTGCTCAGGGTACGCCCTGACGTGGCCCATCTGCTGCGTGGAGAGCGGGAAGTGACGTTGCACCCCGAAGATGTCAAGGTGGGTGAGCTCATTCTCGTAAAACCTGGTGAGCGTGTGCCGCTGGACGGCACAATAACATCAGGGAATTCCTTCCTCGATACCTCGCCTCTGACGGGGGAGCCCATTCCGAGGCGCGTCGCCACGGGAGATGACGTTATGGCAGGCACTATTAATCATCAAGGCGTGCTAACCATTCGCACCTCGCGTCCCTACGGTGAGTCTTCGGTCGCGCGTATTCTGACACTGGTCGAAGAGGCCGGGGAGCGCAAAGCTCCGGCGGAGCAGTTCATTACTTCCTTCGCCCGTTACTATACTCCCGCCGTTGTCGCCGGGGCCTCCTTATTGGCTTTTGTGCCTCCCCTGATTATACCCGGAGCGTCCTTGCAGGAATGGGTCTATCGGGCTTTGGTTCTCTTAGTGATATCGTGCCCTTGTGCGCTGGTGGTATCAGTGCCACTGACGTATTTTGCTGGCATAGGGGCCGCCTCGCGTCAGGGTATTCTCTTCAAAGGAGCAAACTTTGTCGACGCGATGTCCAGAGCCGACACAGTGATCTTCGATAAGACGGGCACCCTGACCAAGGGAGTATTCAATGTGAGCGAAGTAGTCCCTGCCGAGGGCGTTTCCCGTCAGGCTCTCCTGAACATAGCTGCTGCCGCGGAGGCTCATTCCAATCACCCCATAGCGGTTTCCATAAAGAGAGCCGCGGGTCTTATGAACTACCCCGATATGCTGGACGTGCGTGAGCTGGCAGGGAAGGGTGTCGTCACTAAACTCGATGGCCAGGAAGTGGCTGTGGGAAACGCGTCTCTCATGAGGACTGCCGGAGTTACTGAGTTGCACAGTAGCAGCTGCCCCACCGTGGTCCATGTGGCGAGAAGCGGTCAGTATCTTGGGCACCTCGGGCTGTCAGATCAACTTAGACCAGACGCGCGGGGAGCCGTAGACGCTATCCGCTGCCTGGGTGTAAAAAAAGTCTTCATGCTCACCGGCGACCGCACTGAGGCGGCTCACGCTGTATCCGCGTCCTTGGGCCTGGACGGCTTTCGCGCTGAGCTTATGCCAGAAGACAAGGTGTCCGCTATGGCCGAGCTCGCAGGGAAGAAAACGATCTTTGTGGGCGACGGCATAAACGATGCTCCGGTCATAGCCGGAGCAACGGTGGGGGTCGCTATGGGCGGCATAGGCAGTGATGCCGCGGTGGAAGCGGCAGACGTCGTGCTGGTGGAGCCCCGACCCGGCAGGTTGGCAGTGGCCATAGCCTTGGCCAGAAACACCCGCAATATTGCCGGGCAAAACATTGCCCTCTCCTTAGGCGTTAAGGCTCTTTTCCTTCTACTCGGCGCCATGGGTATGGCGTCGGTATGGGGGGCGGTTTTTGCTGATGTCGGTGTCGCCTTGCTGGCCGTCCTTAACTCACTGCGGGCCATGAGAATATCGGCTGGGGAGAGGTTGCACGGCTGTCTTGCTCCGGCAATTGAGCATTCGGGCGACGACTGATCCTTTGGTGGCATGGGGCAAGTAACCCTGCCGCCTTTTTTGTGGAACCGCGCCCGGTAATAGTGTAGATTAGGTAAGGAGGTGTTGCCCTTGACTGAGAAACCTGTCGTCAGGCCACGAGTTGGTCTGCGCAAGACTGACTTTTCTGATTTAGAGTATGTGACAGCGCTGGAGCAGGCAGAGGAGAACCGACGTTATGTCTTTCAGCAAACACAGGATCAGCATCGGGAAATGATGGCGTCCCCCGACATCGCCCACCTCATTGTGATGAGGGGTAACACCCCGATAGGATTCATGATACTGGCCGGCCTCGCAGGATCAAACGGCAGTATCGAGCTGAAACGTTTTGTCATCGGAGAAAAAGGTCTGGGCTATGGTAGAGAGGCGTTGCGGCTCTGTGTGGCGCTGACCTTCGAAGTATTTAACGCACATCGGCTGTGGCTGGATGTAGTTGATTACAACCAGCGGGCTATAGACTTGTATCTTTCCGCCGGCTTCGTAAAAGAAGGCCTGTTGCGGGAATGTGACTTGTTTGAGGGCGAATATGCGTCCCTCGTCATCATGTCCATGTTGCGCCAAGAATACGAACAGAGGAGTTAATAACATGACTTACGACTATGACGTCGCCATAATCGGCTCCGGGCCGGCCGGGATATTCACGGCTTATGAACTGCTGCAACTGAACCCTGAGGCTCGCCTTGTCATGTTTGAATCCGGCAGAGACATCGATCGGCGGAGCTGTCCCATTGCTGAAGGCAAAGTACCTCAGTGCATTGGTTGCGTCCCGTGCGGT
The DNA here is from genome assembly GCA_002345475.1 of Firmicutes bacterium UBA2296. GTDB lineage: Bacteria > Bacillota > UBA994 > UBA994 > UBA994 > UBA2296. The sequence goes on along the minus strand of DDWC01000027.1, from coordinate 9,094 downwards.
ATTATGCGGGGATTCGGCGGAGCCGGAGCCTATTCCGACGGCAAATATAACTTCACCACAGAGTTCGGTGGTTGGCTGCAGGACTACATGCCTGCAGAACATGTGCTTCGCCTGATATCCTACGTGGACGAGGTCAACCTCTCCTTTGGTGCTCCTTCCGATGTTTTTACCACCAAAGGTAGCAAGTTGCGCACTCGGGCTCTCGCCCACGATCTTCATCTGCTCGAAGCCAGCGTCAGACATCTCGGCACGGAGAACAACGTCCTGATCTTAAAGGCTCTCAATGCTTTGCTGAAGGAGCATATGACTATTTTCTTCGACGCCGCCGTTGAACAGATTTGTCCCCTCGGTGAGGGCTTTGAGCTTAAGATCCGTAACCGCGATGTCAAAAATGCTACAGCCCGCTATGTAGTGGCCGCACCTGGTCGAGCAGGGTCGGAATGGTTTGCCGGGCAGTGCGCAAGTCTTGGGCTTCAGCTGCACAACAATCAGGTTGATGTAGGAGTCCGCGTAGAAATACCCCACGAAGTGTTCTCCGAAATCACCGACGAAGTATACGAAGCCAAGCTGGTCTATCGAACCAAGCAGTACGGGGATCTAGTGCGCACCTTCTGCATGAACCCCAAGGGTTACGTGGTAGCAGAGAACACAGATGGAATAGTCACCGTAAACGGGCACAGCTATCGCGATGCCGCCCTTCATAGCAGGAATACTAACTTTGCCCTGCTGGTGAGCAATCGTTTCACCCAGCCCTTTAATGAACCGCATCAGTACGGTAAGCGCATAGCCTCCTTTTCCAACATGCTGGGTGGGGGAGTGCTGTTGCAGAGGTTTGGCGACTTAACCAGGGGGCGTCGCACCAACGAACACCGCCTCACCAAGAGCTTCACCAAACCCACACTGCAGGCCACTCCCGGCGACCTCAGTCTGGTCCTGCCCAAGCGGCACCTGGATAACATCATCGAAATGATCTACGCTCTGGACAAAATAGCTCCCGGCACGGCCAACGATGACACGCTACTTTACGGTGTTGAGGTGAAGTTCTACAGTTCGCGTCTGGAGCTGAGCCGCGAACTGGAAACCACAATCCCCGGACTCTTCGCCATCGGGGACGGAGCGGGCATCACCCGCGGGTTATCTCAGGCCGCCGCCAGCGGCGTGCATGTGGCTCGGGTGATTGCGGGCAAGTAGGCGCTTGGCGCAGTAAGGGGAGGCGCTTGGCGCTTAGCGCTTGGCGCTTAGTGAAACGGAACGTGAGGAGCTATTAGCTCTTGGCTCTTAGCTCTTGGAAGGTTAACCCGATCAAAGTTCGCCCATCCGTCCTATCAGTATTTATCCGTTTCATGTGTACAAAACGTTGTTTGCTTTAGACTTCGAGGCCGCAGCCGAGTGGGCATACCCAGTCTCAAGTGCGATCAGCATTTTGGACTGCAAGAGTTGAAGGCCTACACTGCCCTTACTCCAGCGGGAGACAGCGTCCCCGTCAGCGAACAACCGCGTTCATCTGATTCCATTGTTCCCATCAGCGTCTCATCAGAAAAATCAGTGCTCCCATCAGGCTGTCGTGCCCCTTAACACCCACCAAGCGCTAAGCGCTACGCGCCAAGCGCCCGGACTACCCAGAATATTTTCGCAATTTACCGCCGTAAGGCGGTTTTTCTTCTATAATGGTAATATATCCAGTACACAGAGGAGGAATTGTATGCGTATCGGAGTAGCTGAATTTTCCCATGAGACCTGCACTTTCTGTCCCGACCCCACCACCATCGCCTTGCTCGAACCCCACGTCAAACGGGGGCAGGCCATGCTGGACAAGGTGAGGGGTATCCCCACCTATGTCAACGGGTTTATGAAGGTAGCCGAATCAGCAGGGGCTGAGCTGTTTCCCGTAATCAGCGTAGGAATGGCCCCCGGTGGATTTACCAGCTGGTTCGAAACGGAGTGTTTTGACAAGTACGCCGAAGAGATCGCCCAGGGACTGAAACAGAGCTTACCTCTGGACGGAGTCTTGCTGGCGCTGCACGGCGCTATGGCCGTATCCAACGTGCCAAAGCCCGAGGCCGAACTGGTACGACGCGTCAGGACGGCAGTGGGGGACATACCCATCATGGTAACCCTTGACCTGCACGCCAATGAGGATCACGAGCTCACCGATGCAGCCGACGCAGTGTTTATCCTCAAGACCTACCCTCATGTCGACTCAGAAGAAATCGGCATGACTGCTGCTCACTGTATGGTGGAAACCATCCGGGGTAATTTCCGCCCGGCACAGGCACTGAAGAAGCCCGGCATCATGTCGGCCAGCATTTATCAGGCATCGGCCTACCATCCCATGAAACTTGTTTACGACCGTTGTCGCCAGTGGGAAGAAAGAGACGAGGTCTACTGCGTTTCTGTTGCCCCCGGATTTGCCTATGCCGACGTCCCCGATGTCGGCATGTCGGTCATCGCCGTTACCAATGGAGACAAGGCCTTGGCCGAGGAAATAGTACAGGACGTTTCCGACCTGGCCTGGTCGCTGAGGGAAGCCCTCAGCGCGCCGCTCCCCGATCCAAAAGAAGCGGTATCCCTGGCCAGACAGCATATAGCCAGGGGCGAATGCCCCGTAGTGCTGGCAGACGGCTCAGACCGCACAGGAGACAGTACCCATGTGCTGAAGGAGCTATTGGCGCAGGGGGCGACTAATTGGGCTATCCCCGGCATTGCCGATCCCAAAGCGGCGCACTTTTTGGCTGAGAACCACAAGGTGGGCGATACTGTCACCTTGAGCGTAGGGGGTTGGGCCAGCGAACACTCCGGACAGCCGACCGAAGTGTCAGGGACCATCGAGTTCATCGGCAAACCCAGTTTCACTTTGGTAGGCCCCATGGGCAAGGGCAGTAAAATACAGGATGGTCTGGTGGTTCGTCTGAACCTTGGTGACAATCGTCAATTGGTCGTCTCTGAAAGGATGCGCGGCGCCAATGACAGCGCTCCTCTGACCGCCGTGGGCGTCGATGTGCCTTCTCTGGACATCGTTATCCTTAAGGATCGCGTCCATCACCGGGCCTTCTGGGACAGCGTGGCCCCCGTAGATATACGTGTGGATTCTCCCGGCATCGGTGTGGCCGACCTTACCAAGCTGCATTTTGACAACGTGCCACAGGACATCTACCCCATCGGCAAGAAGTGGCGAACATAGGGGAGCAAGGTTTCCGGCCTATTGCGTCTGGCGCCTGAAGTCTGAAGCCTAAAGTCTAACGTCTACGGAAAACAAAAACGGAGCTCCTTTGCGGAGCTCCGTTTCCTGTTCTGGTCGAAATCAGGCTACATCAGACCAAGCCAACTGCCGAAAATAAACTGCAGTCGGGAAATCAGTAGTGAAATACGACCCATAACACCATTACCAAAGGCGGCGCCGAAGGCGGCCATCATTACATATCGTCCGACCAGTGCTCCGTACTTCAGCCCTGGTATACCTTCGGTGAACTTGCTGGAGAAGAAGAAGTAAGCCAGAACACCGATGGTGCCAACGACTATCAGTATGTTATTCACGCTGTTTAGCGGGATGATTGTGGCGCGTATCTGTTGTACAAACTCAGCCAGAACGGCGGCACGGGCAGAGAGGGCAATACCTGTTCCTACCAGGAAAGCCATAGGAATACGAGCAAGCCATTTGTTCGAGCCCGGCAAAAAGCGTGTGAACAGCAGAGCGCCAAGCAGCAACGGAACAATAAGAATGTACTGCCCATCATTGAGAAGGGGGTTGATGGCATTGGTCTTGACATTGTTCCAGCCCATGGCGATGGAGTAACCGGCGCCAAGTCCGACAAAAAGATGCTCCGCAATGCGGTACAGCGTATTCTCACGCCAGAGATAGGAATAGCAGGCGATGGTCATAATCGCGGCCAGAGTGATACCTACAGAAAGGTTCATTATTTGGCACCTCCTTTGCGACCAAGGAAATAGGCCAGGTTGCCAAGTGCCATGGCCAATATAATAACTACGTGACCCAACGACTGGGCATCCATGCCGGCGGCGGCGCTGCCCGGCATGCCGGCGCGCACTTCATACTCAGCGGCGCTGCGCAGTCCGGATAGCAAGCCTTTGATTTGACCGGATTGATAGTAGGGCTCAGTCTGGGGGCCCATAACGGTAACAACACCGATCAGGATGTCCGGAGAGAAACCTGCCAGCTGGCGAACCCACTCGGCGGGACCCGGGATACCGGTGGCAAAGTTCATGACTACCTTAACGTCGTTAGCGTCGGTAACTGACTGCATTAGAGGGATGGTATTGGTTGGCGTGTTGAAGAAATCAACTGGGAAAGCGCGCTTCATATCAGCGTTGAATGCAGCAATTGCAGTCTCAAGGCCTGCGGCATATCCCAGGTTAACGAAATCAACGCCGTAGGTCTTGCCACGCCCTTCCATGTAGGGGTTGATAATTTGCTGCAACTGGGGGGGACCTTCGGCCAGGAAGGAAACGCCGATAACCTTGACGTTCTTGGCCATCAAGTGGTCAAAAATGGCAACCGCCTGCGGGCCGACGTCAGGTCCTCCTGAGGGTGAGTAGTCAATGGACATGACCACTATGTCGCCTGCCTGGAGCTGGTCGATAACAGCGTAGAAGGATTCTGTCCAGGAAGAGATTGAGATTGGCAGTCCGATCGGGCGGATCAGAGGGAAGAGCACGACTAGCAACAGCACAATGTAGATATAGCGACGGTCAATAGAAGCAAGGAATTTTTCCATCTGTATCCCCCCTTACTCTTGGCCCATGTAGCCGCGGTCAATACCAAGAAGCACGCGCATGGCCACAGATACAATACCAATGGCGGCGCCGATCATGATACCGCGGTTACCGGCAAGATTAGGCACCTGCATTATCCAGTCGGCGATGTCCGGGAACTTGGTCCAGATTACTTCGCCGATAGGAGCGCGACCGAGCATGAGGATGACGCCGGAGATAAGGAGCACGGCGGCCTCAATGGAACGGGCGCGGAAAGCACGGAAACTGGCAGAAGCGATGAAGAATACCAGAAGTGAAAACATAGCCGCTGACAATGGTTGCTGAAGGTTAGTAAAGGCAAAGAGGAAAGCTTCGGATGATGTACCAAGGAAAATGCCTGTGACCGTCATGTATACAAGTGCCACGAGCAGAACGGAGCTTTCCATCCAGCCTGGGCGCCTTTCAGTGACCCGTTTGCCATGGATGCGGAGCAAGTTGACAGCACCAAGTCCCAAAGCAAAAGCGGCCACGATGATTACCCAGTTGGTGAAGTTCACTGTCCAGGTACGGACAAAGTCGATTTTGACAAAGTAGTCAAAGACAATCCAGAAACCTACAAAAGATGTAATAGTTAATGGTAAAGATCTGCGCACTTAGTTTTCACCTCCTACTTAGCTAATAGCTTGACGAAGTAGTCGCTACCGGCGGTTCTGGCTACTACACCAACCACCAGAAGAACCACGGCGAACAACTTAACAAGATCCTGGCCGGCAAGGCTGCCCGACTGAATCGGATCGCCACTGAGGTAGGCACCGCCAGCGAGCAACTCCTCACCGATAATGGTGTAGTCACAGGCGGCGACGAAGAAGGGAATCTGGAACAGACGGTCGCATCCGGCAATGGAGATAGCGCCAACCTGAGCCGAGCCTTCGGCCAGCAGCAGAGACTCGGCCTGCCAGAAGCCCATCATGACGGCTGCCCCAACTTTTTCGCGGGACATAATACCGAGACATGAAGAGGCAAAGGCGAACTGGTCGGGAGAGAGGAAACGCACCATTTCTGGTTTGAACATGTCGCCGACGTTGGCGGTGCGGTAGCTGGTTCGGACGATTTCTTCGGCCAGAGGATATACTGCCGGGTCAGAAATACCGACCACTATGTCGCATTTGTACTTGGCGGTGGATAGAGCCACGTGACCGAGAATGTCCAGTGCAGCGATAGTCGCTGCTGCTGAACTGGTAGTCAGGTTGCCTCGTCCGGGGGAGTAGAAGACCGGTTTGCCCATCTCTGTGGAGCGGCCGATAGCTTCATCGAGGGCGTCTAGCCCGGGGATGCGTCTAAGTGTTGGAACATCACCCTTGCGTGCCCGGTCAATGAAATAGTAGACCGCAACCCAGCAGACGAGCAGGGAAATCATAGCAAAAATTCTTCCCGTTTCTAGCAAATACTTTCACCTCCGAGTATTTTATTGATGAGAGACTGAAACTGTACCTTGAGTAACTGCGCCGTTACATACCTCCTTTCGCAGCCGGCCCATACAGTACTCTGCCGGCACCCTGTATTAGACGACCGGTGGAATCAAGGGCTACTTTGCCGTTGATTATCACCGTGTGAATCCCTGAGTTGTAGGCGTGGGGTTCCTGGAAGGTAGAGTTGTCCCGGAGCTCTTCGTAGTTAATGAGCAGCAGGTCAGCGGCCATCCCAGGTGCAATCAACCCGCGATCCCACATGCCCACGCGGTGCGCCGGTGCCGAGGTCATGCGCCGCACTCCTTCTTCCATAGTCATCAGCCCCATGTCACGCACATAATGGGACAGGAAGCGCGGGAACGTTCCATAATAGCGCGGGTGTGGCATTCCCTGCCCGGGAGATACCAGGCCGCCGTCGGAGACCACCATGCCGCCAGGATGTCGCATAATGGTCACGATATCTTCCTCTTTCATGTTGAAGGACACCAGACTGGCTCCTCCTGCCAATTGCATGGCAATGGCCGCGTCCACAGGCTCCATGCCCAGCGCAACCCCAACTTCCTGCATATTCTTGCCTTGCAGAGAGGGGTTCGGCCCGTGCAGGGCCACAACCAGAGTATGCGCCCCACCTCGGCGGTCTATGTTCTCAAGCATCTCAGCGCGGATGCGCGGCATCACCTGAGGATCAGACAGGCGTGCGGCCAACGCCTCAAGGCCGCCATCCTGAGCCCAGCGGGGGATGATGGCTCCGGTAAAGCCCGTGCCAGAAGCCTCGTAGGGGTACTGGTCAAAGGTGACGTCCAGACCACGTTGCCGGGCCGAGTCTATGAGGGCGAGAGCCTCGGCAGCTTTACCCCAGGTTGCTTTCCCCATGCACTTAAGGTGAGAGATTTGCACCGCCACATTCGACTTCTCGGCAATGGCAATGGCCTCGCGCAAGGCACCAATAAGACCCACGTTGTAGTCGCTTTCATCCCGGATGTGTATAGTGATGACACCGCCCTTGGCGGCTATAGCGCTACTTACTGCAGTTACTTCCGGTTCCTCGGCGAAACTGCCCGGTGCATAATAAAGACCCAGAGACATACCAAAAGCGCCTTCCTCCATGGCCTGCCCGGCCAGGTGGGACATAGCTTTCAGTTCTTTGTCGCTGGGGGCTCGCATGTCAAGGCCCATGGCAACGGCCCGCAGGCTGCCGTGTCCGACCAGAACTCCGTAGTTAATACCAAGTGGCAAGGTGTTGAGCTTGCCAAGGTGCTCCGAAATGGGAAACATGGAAAAACCGCAGTTGCCGCCCAACAGAGAAGTTACGCCCTGGCGCAGGTAGTTTTCCATAGCCGGCATACTCTCAACTTCGCGGTCTGCGTGGGTATGAATATCGACAAAACCGGGGGTCAGGTAAAGCCCCTCGCCGTTGATAACAGGCTTGGCGTCTTCCCCGGTCAGAGCGCCAATTTTGACTATTACACCGTCCTTAACGGCGACGTCGGCATAGCGCCAGGGGCTGCCCGTTCCATCTACCATCCGCGCGTTCCTGATGATGGTGTCAAATTGTGTCAACTGGTGCACCTCCGCATATTTGTGTGATCCAGCTTGCTCTGTCATGTGTAGACACTTCGTCGGAATATTCTATAAACTGAGAATAGCACAGAGGAAGGTGTCTCGCAACGCTGTTTGCCATAATTATGCAACACATGCATAAAGAGTTGCTAATTGGCTGCCCTGCTCGTCAAGCAGGTATCTGTTAATCAGTAGCTAATATATACTCTATCGACAAAGTTCGACGCTCAGTTGTCTAATCCTTCTGATAATTCAAAAGGGAGTGATAAAACTGTCAAAGGCAATCCTGTTGCAAAACGCTCATGTGGTGGATCCATTACAGGGTATCGACGGCCTGCACGACGTGGCCATAGCGGAGGGCAAAATCACTGCGGTGGCTCCACAGCTACCCACTGGTGGCTACAGTGAGGTCTACGACCTTCGCGGGTATCACTTGATACCGGGCATCGTGGACCTTCATGTCCATGCCTCAGAGTGGCTGGGGGGACGTTTTGGGCACAAGATGCTGGCCGACGCTGGAGTGACCACAGCGCTGGACATGTCTGGGCCCATAGACGGTGTCCTGCGCATGGCGTCCCAGCACGGTGCCGGGCTCAATATCGCCAGTATTGAGTATGTAAGGCCGGGAGAGACTGTCAAATCCACAGACCCTGATAGGGCAGAAATCGAGGCTCTTCTCGACAGGGCCCTCTCTGCGGGCTCCATCGGTCTCAAGCTGCTGGGTGGTCACTATCCTCTTAGCCCCGATGCGACGGCAGAAGCCATCCGCGTGGTTAACCAGCACAAAGCCTATGTCGCCTTTCACGCCGGAAGCCTGTCCACCGGGTCACATATCGAGGGTATGCTGGAGGCTGTCAGACTCGCTGATGGAGGTCACATGCATCTGGCCCACGTCAACAGCTACTGTCGTGGCGCTGTGCGCGGCCACATGGAGGAGACAGAAGAGGCCGTCGCTGCGCTCATTGCGAACCCCAATATCGTTTCCGAATCCTACCTGGGTCTCATAAACGGCACGAGCGCTCAGTGCATTGACGGAGTGCCGGCCAGCAAGGTCACCGAGAGATGCCTTAAGCTTGGCGGGTTTACAGCCGACGAATCCGGCATGGAAAAGGCAATACTGGCCGGATGGGCACAGATTAACATGGAATCCTCAGGGCGAGTGATCCTTGCCGTGGGGGAGGAGGCGCGGAACTTCTGGCGGAGTCTAAACACCAATGCCCCGGTGAGTTTTGCGGTCAACCCCCCAGAGCCCCGCATCAGGCTGGCTGCTGCCAGGCGCCATGACGGAAAGTTTGTGGTAGATGCCATAAGCACGGACGGAGGTGGCATACCGCGCAACGTCATCCTGAGCATGG
>DDWC01000157.1 GCA_002345475.1 Firmicutes bacterium UBA2296 | reverse complement strand
GGATATGCTTCTGACATGCTGAGCGACGTGCTGGCCAACGCTACAGCGGACACGGTGTGGATCACGAGGCAGGCACACCAGAATGTGGTGGCCGTGGCCTCTCTGCTCGGGCTTGCCGCCATTGTGCTGGTTAACTGCCCTCCGCCTTCCGCAGCCATGCTCGCAAAAGCCGAGGAAGAAAATATCCCCGTCCTCACCAGCACCCTCTCTGCTTACGAAGTGTCTGGCCGACTCTTTGCCCTCGGACTCGAGGGAAGTAAACGTGATTAGTGTCGCCTGTGATCTGCATATACACACCGCGCTGTCGCCCTGTGCGTTGGCCGAAATGACCCCTCGCAACATTGTCAACATGGCCAGGCTAGCCGGTGCTCAGGTCATAGCCATCACCGATCATAATTCCTGCCGCAACGTCACTGCGGTGACCAAAGCCGCAGGGAACAAGCTACTGGTCATCCCCGGTCTGGAAGTATGGACCCGGGAGGATGTGCACCTGCTCTGCCTGTTTCCATCACTTGTTTCGGCTGAGCAGTTTGGCGCCGTGGTTTATGCGGCTCTCCCTGATAGACCTTGTGATGGGGACCTGTTTGGCGAACAGTACGTCTTTGATGAAATGGATCGCATCGTGGGATGGGAAGAGCGCCTTTTGCTCAGTCCGACTTCCCTTGGTGTCGACGATATCGCCTCACTGGTGGAACAACTGGGAGGATGCATTATACCGGCCCATGTTGACAGGTCCTACAGCCTGATCAATCAATTAGGCTTTGTCCCTCCGTATTTGAAAATTCCTTTTGTGGAGGTTTCCAGAAGGGGAAAGCAGCCACAGGCGTCAGGCATGTTCAATGCTGTCACCAATTCTGACGCCCATACTTTGGCCGATTTGGCCGGCTCGAAACCCTGGCCTTTGTCGGTGGAAAGTGTTACAATACATAGCGTGATTAGCAGTCTGCTGGCTCTAAGTTCGACGGGTACGTAGGTTCCCGTCGAATAAAAAAGTAAGAATAGTGAAATAAATAACATAACTTGTGAGGAGATGGTACAATGACGACTAGTGCTTGTGGATGCGGCGGCCTGCACACCGATCCCCGCTTGCCGGAACTTGAGGCTGTGCTGTCTGAGTTTAAGGGCAATCGTGGCGCCCTGATTCAGGTGCTGCACAAGGTGCAGAGCATTTTTGGCTATCTGTCCGACGAGGTTCAGGAAAGGGTGGCAGAGGCCCTCGATGTCCCCCTCAGCGAAGTCTATGGGGTAGCTACTTTCTACTCACTTTTTTCTCTCAAGCCACAGGGACAATACAAAATAGGGGTATGCCTGGGCACGGCCTGCTATGTGCGAGGAGCACAGCAGGTTCTCAACGAAATTGAAAAGCAGTTGGGAATAAAACTCAATGACACCAGTGACGATGGGAAGTTCACGCTGGAAGTCACACGTTGCATCGGCGCCTGCGGTCTGGCTCCGGTGATGACCATCAACGAAGACGTATACGGACGGGTCGAAGTGGGCACCATCGCCGAGATCCTCAAGAAGTACTAGGAATGGAAGAGCTAGCCCTCCATATTTTGGATCTGGTGCAAAACTGCGTCGAAGCTCAGGCGTCATGGGTGTATATCAGGGTCGCTGAAGATCCCGCCCTAAACACCCTGTCCGTCAGCATTGAAGATAACGGACGCGGCATGAATGAAGAACAGCAGGCAAGGGCCATTGACCCCTTCTACACCACCCGGACCACCCGAAAGGTGGGTCTTGGCATACCCTTGCTCAAAGCCGCCGCTGAGGACACAGGAGGGTCTTTCACTATTACCTCGGCGCCAGGACGCGGAACACTCATAGAAGCCAGCTTCGTGCGTGATCACATCGACCGTGTGCCTGTCGGGAACATGGCAGACACTCTGTCGGCCTTGCTGGCTCTTCACAACAATATTGAGCTTCGTTACGAACACGTGGTGGGAGACCGTTCATTCTGTCTATCCACCGCCGTGCTGAGAGAAATATGTGGCGACGAATTATCTCACCCGCGCATTGTCAGCTGGCTGAGATCCTATATATCAGAACAAGAGAATTCTTTGGAGGTGTAATCCGGTGAAAAGCATAGAAGAGTTGCGCCGATTACGGGAAGAAGTGCGTCAAATGACCAAGTTGCGCGAGGGTAGTCCGGAGATAAAAATCATTGTGGGAATGGGAACATGCGGTATTGCCGCAGGCGCCCGTGAGACCCTCAATACCTTCGTTCAGGAAGTTGCTGAGCAATCCATTGAGGGCGTCAGTGTGACACAGTCGGGCTGCGTGGGGCTGTGTGACAGAGAACCCATCGTGGAGGTGCAGCACGGCGCAGAGAGGACCATTTATGCCAGAGTGACGCCGGAGCGGGCGCGCCGCATTGTGACAGAACACATCAAGGGTGGACGTACTATAGCTGAGTGGATTACCCGCAACTGAGACAGAAGGAGGCATGACAGTGAGCGTATATAGATCACATGTGCTGGTATGTGCAGGAGCGGGTTGCGTTTCGTCCGGTTGTGTTCTGACAGAGAACGCCCTCGTGGACGAAATTACTACCCTCGGCCTGGACAAGGAAATCAAAGTCATAGAAACCGGCTGTATAGGTACCTGCGACCTGGGGCCGGTAGTTCTCGTGTATCCCGACGGCGTTTTTTACAGCAAAGTAGCACCCGAGGACGCCCGTGAGATCGTCAGGGAGCATCTTTACAAGGGGCGCGTAGTACAGCGGTTGCTGTACAAGGATCCCCTGAGCAGTCAACTGGTGCAGACATACGGAGAAATGGAGTTCTTTAACCGGCAGTTGCGTATTGCCTTGCGCAACACCGGTGTCATAAACCCCGAGATACTCGAGGAGTACATCGCCCGGGATGGCTACGAGGCTCTGGCCAGGGTTCTCACGGAGATGAGTCCTCAGGATGTCATAAATGCCATCAAGGCTTCCGGATTGCGGGGCCGCGGTGGTGGAGGTTTCTCCACGGGACTCAAGTGGCAGTTTACCCATGACGCTCCCGGTGCGCAGAAATACGTAGTCTGCAATGCCGACGAGGGAGACCCGGGCGCGTTTATGGACCGCAGTATTCTTGAGGGAGATCCGCATTCTATAATCGAGGCCATGGCCATTGCCGCCTATGCCGTGGGGGCAGAGCAGGGTTACGTTTACGTGCGTGCCGAGTACCCCCTGGCGGTTCGCCGTCTGCAGCAGGCCATCGAGCAGGCCAAGTCCTATGGTTTCCTGGGTCAGGGCATCTTTGGCAGCGAGTTTTCCTTCGATCTCTCGATCAGAGTGGGAGCCGGCGCCTTCGTGTGTGGCGAGGAAACCGCCCTGCTGGCCTCCATAGAAGGCAGGCGAGGCGAGCCCAAGCCCCGTCCTCCATTCCCGGCAGTTAAGGGGCTGTGGGGCATGCCCACCCTGATCAACAACGTGGAAACCTATGCCAACATCTGCCCGATAATTCTTCATGGCGCCGAGTGGTACTCGCGTATCGGCACAGAAAAGAGCAAGGGCACCAAGGTTTTCGCGGTGGCCGGCAATATTAACAACACCGGTCTGGTGGAGGTTCCCATGGGTGTTACCCTGCGGCAGCTTGTATTCGGCGTATGCGGGGGCATACCTAACGGCAGGACCTTTAAGGCAGCTCAGACAGGAGGACCTTCTGGCGGTTGTCTCACGGAGAAACACCTCGACCAGTCCATGGATTACGACAACCTGGTGGCTCTTGGCAGCATGATGGGCTCAGGTGGCCTGATCGTCATGGACGACAGCACCTGTATGGTTGATATCGCCCGATTCTTCCTCGATTTCACCCAGGATGAGTCCTGCGGCAAGTGCACACCCTGCCGCATCGGCACCAAGCGCATGCTGGAGATCCTTGAACGCATCACCGGCGGTGAGGGCAGGGACGGTGACATCGAGGCACTGGAGAGACTGGCCAGGAATATTAAGCAGACCTCGCTCTGCGGTCTTGGGCAGTCTGCGCCCAACCCAGTGCTCTCCACCCTGGAGCACTTCCGTGACGAGTACCAGGCCCATATCCGGGACAAACGTTGCCCGGCAGGAGTCTGCCAGTCGCTGGTTAGCTTCAGAATTCTGGCGGACAAGTGCCGCGGCTGTGGTCTGTGCGCCAGAGTTTGTCCCACTGCAGCTATTAGCGGCAAACCGCGGGAGACCTACGTCATTGCCAGAAACGACTGCGTCAAGTGCGGGGCCTGTATGGACAAGTGTCCCTTCGGCGCCGTCATCAGGGCTTAGGAGGTGCGAAATGGAACAGATGATTAAGCTGACGATTGACGGTCGCCCGGTGGAGGTTCCCGCGGGCAGCACGGTTCTTGACGCAGCCCGTCAAGGCGGTATCGAGATACCTACATTGTGTTTTATGGAAAGAATCAACGAGATAGGCGCATGCCGCGTCTGCGTAGTAGAAATAGAGGGGTTCCGCACCCTTCAAGCTTCCTGTGTCCTGCCTGCCAGGGACGGGATGGTGGTGAAGACCAGCACCAGGGCGGTCAGGGAGGCTCGCCGCACCAACGTCGAGCTAATGCTGTCGAACCATCCCTCCTCGTGCCTCACCTGTGCCCGCAACATCACCTGCGAACTGCAGAAGCTGGCCAGAGACCTGAATGTCGATGAGGTAGCCTTCGCCGGAGAGAAAGGTGAATGGCCTCTCGATTTATCCAATCCGTCGCTGGTACGCGACCCAAACAAATGCATTTTGTGCCGCAAGTGTATAGCGGTCTGCCACGAAATCCAGGGCATCGGCGTCATTTCCGCAGCGGAGAGAGGTTTTGCAACAGTGGTCTCAGTTGACGGCAACAAGTCGCTCGGGATATCGACATGCACCTATTGCGGGCAATGTGCCGCTGTCTGTCCCACGGGGGCAATCACTGAGGTAGACGATACAGACCGGGTATTTAGGGCTCTCGAAGACACAAGGCATACAGTGGTACAGGTTGCTCCGGCTGTGCGTGTGGCTATCGGCGAGGAGTTCGGCCTGTCGCCCGGTACCGTGTCGACAGGGCAGTTGGTCACAGGATTGCGCATGCTGGGTTTTGACGCAGTCTTTGACACCGACTTCGCTGCCGACCTGACCATTCTCGAAGAGGCTCACGAGCTGATCACCCGGGTGAAAGAGGGCGGGGCTCTCCCCCTGATAACCAGCTGCAGCCCCGGATGGGTCAAGTACGTGGAGCATAATCACGGGGATTTCCTGCCCAATGTGTCGAGCTGCAAATCTCCGCAGCAGATGATGGGCGCCCTTATCAAAACCTATTATGCCGAACGCATTGCCAAGCTGCCGCCTTCGCAAATATTCTCCGTCTCGGTAATGCCCTGTACCGCCAAGAAATACGAGGCTCTGCGGCCTGAGATGTTCCGTGACGGACGAGCTGACGTGGATGCCGTCATAACTACCAGGGAGCTGGCCCGCATGTTTAAGCAGGCAGGAATCGATCTTGGGAAATTACCGGCGGGCGAGTTTGACTTGCCTTTGGGCATTTCTACCGGGGCTGCGGTAATTTTCGGGGCTAGCGGCGGAGTCATGGAAGCCGCACTGCGCACTGCCTACGAGTGGATTTCAG
>DDWC01000060.1:16411-25044 GCA_002345475.1 Firmicutes bacterium UBA2296 | reverse complement strand
CTTATTCAGCTTAAGGACATAGCCAAAGTGTTTAAGAAGCAGCAGCATACAGTGCATGCCCTGCGCAGCATTACCCTTGAGGTTAATAGCGGAGAGCTTGTCGCGATTTGGGGTCCCAGCGGGTCGGGGAAATCCACACTTCTTAACATTCTCGGGGCCCTTGACTTCCCGGATAATGGCGAATACCACTTTAACGGTGTCAGCGTACGGAAGTACTCCGACCTGGAGATTTCCCGTTTTCGTGCCTCAAACATAGGTTTCATTTTCCAGTCATACAACCTGTTGCCTCACTTACGGGCGTGGGAGAACGTAGTGCTTCCGGCAAGGTATACGGGAAAGCGTTTCAATAAAGAGGAAGCCAAGGCCAGGGCGCTGCAGTTGCTGGAGCAGGTTGGTCTCAGGGAGCGGTCCGAGCACCTGCCCTCGGAACTGAGTGGTGGAGAAGAACAACGGGTAGCCATCGCTAGAGCCCTGATGAATGACCCAGAGTTAATTCTGGCTGATGAACCCACGGGCAACCTTGATACCAAGAATCACGAGGCGATTCTGGACATGCTACGGGAGCTCCATTTCCAGGGCAAGACGATTCTGGTGGTGTCACATAACCCTGAGGTAGTAGAGATGGCCCAGCGAACTGTGAGGTTGAGAGATGGGTCGCTGGAAGGGTAAGGGGGTAACCCGAGCGCTTTCTGCAGCCATGCGTACCATAAAGAGGAGCGGAGACCCACCCAGCGTTTGCTGGCTGCGGGTCTCCGCTCCTCTTAACGTATGCGATCATCGCTGACCGGATCAGAAAATCGGCAGTATGCTGGCTTCCCTGATGTTATTCAGGCCCAGTAGCAGGGCAGTGAGTCGTTCGGCGCCGATGGCAAAGCCGCCGTGGGGCGGCATCCCGTAACGGAACACCTGCAAGTAGAACTCGTAAGTCTCAGGGTTCAGCCGTCGCTTTGCCAGGGCCTGGCTTAGTTGAGCTACGTTGTGGATGCGGAGTCCACCGCTAGTTATCTCCTGCCCCCTGAAGATAAGGTCGAAAGAGTGGGTCAGTCCCGGGTCGTCGTCCTGTGCCAGAGCATAGAAAGGGCGAATGTCTGTAGGATAGCTGTGCAGAAAGACTGCCGGTACGCCATATTCCCGCTCGGCCCAGGCTGAAATCAGCCGCTCGCCTTCAGGGTCGATGTTACCGTCACGGCTTTGCTTCCCGTGCTTTTTCTCCAGCACGGCCAGTGCGTCGCTTAGCGCCATGCGAGGCATGGGTTTCTGTGCTCCCTTAATCACCATCTTTGCGCCAAAGCGGGGGGCGAGGGCCTCGAGCAGCGAGTTCAGAAAGGTTTCCTCAAGCGTCATCAGCTCGTTAACATCGCTCACGAAACCCATCTCGATATCCAGGCTGATAAACTCGTTGAGGTGTC
Organism: Firmicutes bacterium UBA2296; assembly: GCA_002345475.1. Classification (GTDB taxonomy): domain Bacteria; phylum Bacillota; class UBA994; order UBA994; family UBA994; genus UBA2296. The sequence goes on along the minus strand of DDWC01000060.1, from coordinate 23,635 downwards.
GCGATGTGCGGTGCTCCTCGGCGCGAAACACCTGGCCTACTTCAAAGACTCGCTCAAACCCCGCCCCTACCAGCATTTGCTTAAAGAACTGCGGGCTCTGGGCCAGATAGGCCGTCTGCCCGAAGTAGTCCACCTTGAACAGCTCAGCTCCACCCTCGGTCCCGGTGGAGAGAATCTTTGGGGTGGTCACCCTGGTGAAACCCTCGCCTGTGAAGAACTCCTCAAAGTGCTGTATGAGGGCGTGCTGCAGGCGGAAGGTGGTTTGCATGTTGGGGTGGCGCAGGGCCAGTGGCCGATAGCGGTCCAGCAGATCCAGCCCCGGCTCCAACACCTTGTGGTTCAGGGGGAAGGGGAGAGGGTCGGCGACAGCTATAACCTCCAGCTGATCGGCAAGAAGCTCCACAGGGTACTCCCGGGAGCGCGACTCCTGCGCTACCCCTGATACGGTGATGGCGCTCTCCACAGGCGGGATCTTGTCGAGCAGCCCTCCGTCCAGCACTATCTGCGCGCTGCCACTCCCGTCGGCAAGTATCAGGAAGGCCAGGTCGCCCCCCACGATACGCACTTTGCGAACCCAGCCAGACAGCAAAACCTCCTGGCCAGCCTTGTGCGGTGTCAGTTCCTTGGCAATACTTCTTTTCACAATGGCACACCTCCATAAAAATATCCCCTCCTCGTCAGGGACGAGAGGGGATGTTTCCCGTGGTGCCACCCTTGTTGACGCATTTTGCGCCCACTTTTTCGGCTGTAACGGAGCCAACCGCCCTTACGGGAGCTCGGCAGAGGTCCTTCGCACCCCGCCATCGTCCCGGTTTGCAGCTACCCCGGGTCTCTGTGCCGCTGTAGAGGTGTTACTCTTCTGCTTCGTTGCTTTGGAATATTATACTTTTGCCGGGCCATTTCTGCAACAGCATTTTGCTGTGTAGCAATCGCAACATGTCTGGTTATTCAGGCTGCCAGAGATGTCGTTCCATGTCTATACTTCCGTCCGGTAGGAACGTCACCCCTTCGGCTTCCAGCATGTCGCGCTGAATGTCGCAGCCGCCAAAGACATGCTCGGGAGCCAGCCGACCGGTTTTGGCCACTACCCGGTGATAGGGTAAGTCTTCTTCCGCAGGAGAGTGTATCGCCCACACCACGGTGCGGGCGGCCCGCGGCATGCCTGCCATGGCGGCAATCTGTCCGTAAGTGGCGACTTTGCCGGCAGGGATCTGCGCAATAATACTATGAATCAGACGGAAGGAACCGGATCGCGTATCTCCGCTCATGGGGACTCACCTCTCCCTTCATTTGATTTGGGCATCCGTACCCGAAAACGGCAGGAGTCCGCACCTCGGATTACCGATTGCAGTAGCTCTACCTCTACAGGTACCGGGCATGCTGTGGCACAGACTTCCTTTATCCAGCCGACCGAGCACTCACAGTGCAGGGGAGGGGTCAGCGAAAGTCTCTCCTGCACCAGACCACAGAAACATTTCGGATAGGTGACGTACAGTTCACCCCGGCCAGGTTCCACCAGGTCGGGGATGATGCTGTGCAGACAGTCATACAATTCATCGATGGAATGGGCATCCCGGCCTGCCAGGCGGTCCGGGATGCCACTCATATGGGCGCAGTCCCGGCCGCAGGCCTGCAGTATTCCCCCGGCGATCTCGACTCCCACAGACGCCTCCAGTTCTTTGACTATGGTTTGGCACCAACGCGCTGCGTTTTGCACTCCACTCCCTACCTTTCCTGTTCTCCTTCAATCATCTCTCTTCACCCTTTCTTGCGTCAAGACGCATCTCAGGCAGGTAACGGGCACATGAAGTGCGAATTTCACAAAGGATGAGGTGATGACACAAAATGGCATGGAAATACATCCTGTTTGATCTCGACGGTACCCTGACCGATTCCGGCCCGGGCATCATCAGGTCGGTAAGTTGCGCTCTGGAGGCCTTCGGCATCGAGGTGCCGACAGAGCAAAGCCTGCGGGCTTTCATCGGGCCGCCACTGTACGCTTCATTTATGAGGTACTATGGTTTTGACGAAGCCAAGGCGGCCTTGGCGGTGGAGAAGTACCGCGAATACTTTGCGGTAAAGGGCATGTACGAAAACAGCCTCTATGAGGGCATAGCCGAACTGCTGCAGGAACTGCGCGAAGACGGCAGTACTTTGGCGGTGGCCACGTCCAAGCCCACGGTATTTGCCGAGCAAATCGCCAGGCACTTTGGCATTGACGGATACTTCGACGTGATTGTGGGCAGCGAACTGGACGGCAGCCGTATCGAGAAAAGTGAAGTAGTAGCACATACGCTGATGCGGCTTGATGTCCAAAACCCGGCCGATGCGGTAATGGTGGGTGACCGTGAGCACGACATTCTTGGAGCCAGGGCCAACGACCTCGAATCCATCGGCGTTCTGTACGGCTACGGTAGCCGCGAGGAGCTGACCGCCGCGAAGGCTCCGGCCATAGCGGCCACAGTGCAGGAACTAAAGGACTTATTGCTCCCGGGATATGCCGCGGAACCCGCCGAGTATAAACGTGACGGGGGGATGAAAAAATGAACTATAGCAAAAGAATAGAACGGCTGCGGCAAGCCATGCAGGAAGCCGGCATCGACGGGGTGGTTTTTGGGCTTGGCGCCAACTACCAGTACTTCACGGGAAGCGTGGCTCCCTGGATCAGGGAGGGAGAACCTCTGGAACCCGATCATTTGCTGGTGGTGGGGCGAGAAGGGTTGCCAACCATCATCACCGTGGGCGCTAGAGTCCGCGAGATAGTGCCGGCTGAAGTCAACATCCAGGCGGCTGCGGACCGAGCTGAGGTAATCTGTTTGCTGGCAGGGCTGCTCAAGGGCGAGCGCTTCGGTGTGGGCAGACAGGCCTACGCTTACCTGCCGCAACTGGTTACCGAGGCCATACCCGGGTGTGAGTGCATGGAAGCAGACGGCCTTGGCGAGCAACTCAGGCTCATCAAGGAACCGGATGAAATAGCACGACTTCGGGAAGTGGCCGGTATCACCGACCGGACTATGACGGAGATCCTGCGGCGCATCGATCGGGGACTGTCCCAAGCCAGGCTTCAGCAGATGATCCTGGATATTGGTGAAGAGTATGGCGTCCAGGACGTCTCTTTTCCGCCTGCGGGCCTTTACGTGAAGACCGGATCCTTGCCATCTGACAACCCTTTCACCTACCCCAAGGAAGAGGGGCTGGTCATGGGCACCTCCATCGCCTTCGATTTTGGTTTTGTCCTGCACGGGTATTGCTCGGATTTTGGCCGCTCGTTCTACTATGGAGCGGCGCCCGCCCATATTCGTGGCGCATACAAGGCGCTACAGGAAGCACAAGTGCACCTGATTTCACGCCTGAAGCCAGGCCTGCGCATAGGCGACATGCCGGGAATCCTGCTTGCCAAGCTCGATGAGTCAGGCTACGGCGACCGCTTTCGCGCCAGAGTGCCCGACGGAACCCTGGGGCATCAGATCGGCGTGGACCTGCACGAGAACCCCTGGATTAAACCCGAGACAGACACGCTGCTGGCCCCAGGTATGGTGATGTGCATTGAGCCAAAGGTGTGGTCCCCCGGCGAATACTATCTAAGGGTAGAGGACATGGTACTCATCACCGATGACGGGGCGGAGTCATTAACGGGCTTTGACAGAGACATCTTCGAGCTTTACCCAACCGGAGCGTAAGCATGTCCTCAGACAGAGACTTCTGGATATCGCTATCCCGGCCCTGGCAAGTCTGTATCGAGGAGAGCTGGGCCAGTTTTGCGGCAGGTAGTATCCCTATCGGAGCTGCAGTGGTGGATGGCCGAGGAGAGATTGTGGCTGTAGGCCGTAACCGCACTCGTGAGACCGACATCCCTCCGGGGCAAATAGCCAATACTCAGATTGCACACGCCGAGATTAATGCTCTGGCTCAGATTGCGCACAGCGGTCCGGGCTGGGCTATCTACAGCGCGGTCGAGCCATGCCCGATGTGTGCGGGTGCTATATACATGGGCGGAATCAGGCAGGTGTATTTTGCCGCCCGCGACCCTTATGCCGGGGGCACTGACCTTTATGGCATGACACCCTACCTGAGGGTAAAGGCCATGCAGGTTTTTGGGCCCTACCCGGATCTGGAGGGAGCGCTGCTGGTTTGGCAGGCGGCATTCTTCTTGATGGAAGAACATCGACGCCTGGACAGCCTGATCCCCGCCTGGGAGAGAATTATGCCTGACAGTGTAAACCTGGCCAGACGGCTAGTCCGCCAGGGCTTCTTCGTGGAGGCGATTGAATCGGGTCGCTCTGCAGCAGAAGTTCTGGAAGTCACGCGCAGGGAGCTACAGAAGTAAAAAAGTGCCAGGCTTAAAGGGGGGCCGAGAACATGCTAGAAATACCTGAAGCCGTAACCATCGCCAGGCAAATTGAGGACACCCTGCTGGGGCGCACCGTTGTGGGAGTCCAGGCGGCTTTTTCGCCACACAAGTTCGCCTGGTACTATGAAGATCCCGCAGAGTATCCTGCCTCTCTGATAGGGCGCACAGTAAGTGCCACCGCGGCGCCGGGAGGCAAGGTCGAGGTAAGCGCCGGAGACGCGACCATGCTCTTTGGCGATGGTGTGGCCTTAAGGTATTGGCGGCCTGAAGCCGCGTTGCCCGCCAAACTCCAGCTCTTGGTACAGTTTGACGACGGCAGCGCAATGACCGTTTCCGTGCAGATGTACGGCGGCCTATGGTGCTTTCCTCGTGGACAGCTGGATAACTACTACTACGATGTGGCCAAGAGCAAGCCCTCACCATTGAGCGAAGCCTTTGACGAGGCGTACTTCGCTATAATCATCGATGACCCAGCCGTGCAGAAGCTAAGCGCCAAGGCGCTGCTGGCTACCGAACAGCGTATTCCGGGTCTGGGCAACGGGGCATTGCAAGACATCCTCTTTTTCGCCGGCGTTCACCCCAGGCGTAAGGTGGCGGATTTGTCCCCGCCAGAGCGGGCCGGGCTTTTCGCATCGCTCAAGTGCACTTTAGCTGATATGGTGGCCGCCGGAGGCCGCGACACAGAAAAGGACCTTTTCGGCAACCCCGGTGGCTACCTGACGATCCTCAGTAGCAAAACCCACGGCCAGCCTTGTCCACGCTGCGGTAGTCTAATCGTAAAAGCCGCCTATATGGGCGGTTCTATATACTTTTGTCCTGACTGTCAGCCACTATAAGGGAGGAGTCCAGCTATGTCATTTGAACCTCGCATTATCGGTCTCATCGTTTACTCACACACCGGGAACACATTGTCCGTCGCCGAGCGCCTGCAGCAGGAGCTGTTGGGCCGCGGGCACCGGTGCGATCTTTTCCGGCTGCAGATAGAAGGCGATAGCAAACCCGGGCTCAAACACTATGAGTTCTCCTCTTTGCCTGACCTCACGGTGTACGACAGCCTGATCTTTGCCTCTCCTGTGCACGGTTTTTCATTGGCCACTCCCATGGATAGCTATTTTCGTGGCCTGGTGACACTGCAGGGTAAGCTGGTTTCGCTCTTTGTCACCCACCACTTCCCCTTTGCCTGGCTGGGCGGTAACCGAGCCCTGTCGCAGATGCGCACGCACATAGTTACCAGAGGAGGCATAGTCGGTGAAGCCGGCGTCATTAACTGGTCAAACCGCAAGCGCGAGCAGGAAATATTGCAGCTTGTAGAGCAGATAGGCGGCCAGTACGCAAGCCTGAAGCAGTGAGGTGCAGGGCGCAATTGAGCGTTCCTCGTTCTTCGTGAAGCCCTGAGGGACTGGGAGTCGCGCTGTAGCTGTTCTTGTGTCCGAGCATGTTGGATTCCATTCTTGCGGAAGAGCCAAGAAACTATAGAGCAGTCCGGGTTTCCACCCGGACTGCTCTATAGTTGTGGGGATAGTTAAGCCTGGACTCGGGGTGCGATCAGGGGCTGTGTAACTCCGTGCAGCCCTGCCAGCGCGATGAGGAGCAGGAAGGACTTCTGCGGGCAACGGTACGTCCCTGTTGGGTCAAACCATTCGCCCAGACTGTGTATTCCGCCTTCCTTGCCACCGCGGCCCAGTGCCACGGCCGGTATGCCCATGCTCACCGGCATGTTGGTGTTGGTGCATCCACCAGCTGACAGCCGGGGGGTTATGCCCAGCGCTTCTGTGGCCTGCCAGGCCGCCTGCACTATGACAGAGTCTGCGGGCTGGGTGCCTGCAGGCACGTCAAGAATCTTTTCGTAGCTGACGGTTACTTCCTCACGCCCCCAGCGCGCGTTCTCAAGCGCCGCCCCCTGTTCAAAGGCCGCTATGGCCATGGCTTCGAAACGGTCAAGCTCTGCCCCGTCGTCAGAGCGCATGTTGATTTTGAACACTGCCTGCTGCGCAATGGCGTGAATCTGATGACCTCCCTCGATCAGGCTGACAGTGAAGGTCGTCTTTGGGGTAGCGGGCGGCCTGATATCGCCCAGCAGGGTCACTGCCCGAGCCGCTGCGTGTATGGGGCTGGGCAGGCCGAAGGCGCCGTAGGCGTGGCCTCCGGGACCCTGGTATGTTACCGAATAGTTGCGAATACCCGTAGCCTGGTACACAATGGAATCCACTCCGGCGCCGTCAATAGAAATGGTAGCGGCGATCTCGGGGTGCGACTGCAACAGGTCGCGCATGCCGGACATGCCGCCCATGCCCTCTTCGCGGGTGGTTCCCGCGAAGATGATGTCGCCTTGTGTTTCAATGCCTGCGTGGTCCAGGGCTCGTATCACAGAAAGATTGGCGGCCAGGCCGCGGGTGTCGTCGCAAATGCCCGGTGCGTAAGTCCGACCGTCCTTTTCTACCGGTGTGACATTAGTGCCAAAGGGGAACACTGTGTCCAGATGCGCTTCCAGAAGCACCACCGGGCCTTGGCCTTTGCCGGGGCGACGCCCCAAAACATTGCCAAACGGGTCTATGTGCACATCAACCAGGCCCAGCTCTGTGAGCCTCCGGGCGTAGTCCGCGGCGCGGTTCTCCTCATGAAAAGTGGGCGCTTCGACGAGGACGATCTCCTTTTGCTCTTCAATGGCCCTGTCATGGTCAGCCTCGATAAACGCCAGGCCGGCCTGTACCCTCTCGTCGGTCATAACCTGTTTAATCACGGGACATCACTCCTGTTCTATTCTTGGCACGGGTCCAGACATACCTCTTCGTCACGGACCACCCCGCATCCTTTTTGGCGTGTCAAGTTGTACTCCCGGCTATGATATACTCCATTTAGGATTGTAACGGATT
>DDWC01000060.1:0-16394 GCA_002345475.1 Firmicutes bacterium UBA2296 | reverse complement strand
TTGGTACCCGCCCCGAGGCGACCAAGATGGGCCCGCTGGTGAAGGAGCTACAGCGGCACCCCGACTGGTTTGATACAAGGCTTGTTGTTACGGGCCAGCATCGCCAGCAGCTGCAACAGGCTCTGGCCTACTTTGACCTGGTGCCGGATGTGGATCTGGACATCATGAAGGAACAGCAAAGTCTGGCCTATGTGGCAACAGCCGCCATCGCCGGACTGGACAAGGTTATGGAAGCCGATCGGCCGGACATCGTGCTGGCCCACGGCGACACCCAGACCACTTTTTGCGCGGGGCTAACCGCCTTCTTCCACCGTGTGCCCGTCGGCCACGTGGAGGCGGGTTTGCGTTCCTTCAATAAATACTCACCCTGGCCGGAGGAGATTAACCGACGGCTGGTGGACGTGGTGTCGGACATCTACTTCGCCCCCACGGAGGTGGGACGACAGAACCTGCTGGCCGAGGGCTATCAAGAAAACATTTACGTCACGGGGCAGACAGCGGTGGACGCCGCTCTCTCGACATACAGAAAAGACTATACCTTTATGGAAACAAGGCTGAACGAATTATTGCGGCACCCCGGTCGCATTATCGCCATGACGGCGCACCGTCGGGAAAATTACGGCGAACCGATGCGGCAGATGTTCTCGGCAGTGCGCCGCGTGGTGGACGACAACCCCGATGTCCTGCTCATCTACCCGGTGCACCTCAGCCCCATCGTGCGCCAAGCCGCCGCCGAAGGCTTACAGGGACACGAGCGGATCCAGTTGCTTGAGCCAATCGAGTTCCCGGATATGGTTAACCTGCTGGCCCGATCCTACATGGTGATGAGTGATTCCGGCGGTCTGCAGGAAGAGTCAACAGTGTTTAGCCGCCCTATGGTCCTTATGCGAGATACCACCGAGCGGCCTGAAGCCGTAGAGGCGGGTGCTGTCTACCTCGCCGGCACAGCCGAGGCAGACATCTACAGAGTAGCCAGCCGATTGCTGAGCGACAGCGAGTTCTACAATCGCATGGCCAGCGCGAAAAACCCCTTTGGTGACGGCCACGCATCCGCCCGCATTGTACAGATTTTGGCGCACTATTTCGGCTTTACTGAAACGCTGCCCGACGAATTTCGCTTTGACGAGGAGAGATGAACCCATGTTCCCTGCAACCATAGAGAAGATCTTTAAGTCTACCAGGCTCGATCATAAGAACCTGGTGGAGTTTGGGCTTAAGGCCGCCGAGGAGCTGGGTGAAATGTCCGAGGCCATACTCTCGTACAGCCAGGTCAGCGCCTGTGGTTACAAACAGCTCACCCGGGATGACGTTGTGGAAGAGGCCATCGATGTGGTGATTGTCTGTCTGGCGGCAATGGCCAAAGCGTACCCTGAGTTGACCATCGCCGAACTAAACCGCCGCACCGAGGAGAAGATTGCCAAGTGGTATGCGGCCATAGAGCAAGGCCCGAGGCATACGGGGTAAAGATTGGTTCCCGCCTGTTGATTACCTCGCCGTATAGCCTCCGCTGGTCTAGAATGAGCTTGAGAACTAGTTGTAGTATTTCCAAAGGAGGTGTTTCAGATGCTTCTTGTGCCATTCAGCTCCGAGCATGTGCCTCTGGCAGCCGCGCTGGCGGCAAAGAACCATGAGGCGGAACGCAAGCACGTCAGCCTTCTGCCCGAGCGCAGCGCTTCACATTACGAACCTCTGCTGGCTGCCATACTGGAGAAGAACATCGGCGTTGCTGCCTTTGAAGGTGAGTGCTTTGCAGGCTATCTGATCGGTGAAAAGGTCACGAATTTTAAGGGAATGCAGAACGGCATCTATGTGCCAGAGTGGGGAAACGGTGCTGCAGGGAGCAACCGCCGCTGGATGTACAGCCGCATGTATCAGCATATCGCCGCGCGCTGGGTGGACAACGGCTGTTTCACCCACGCGCTCACTCTGTTTGCCCACGATGCCGAGGCCATTAACACCTGGTTTCGGTTGGCCTTCGGCATGATCTGCGGCGACGGGCTTAGACCTCTAACCCCGGTCGATGATACGCAGAATATTTCCCGGGAAATATCCGTCCGCATCGCCTCTGCAGCAGATATCCCCCTCGTCTACCCACTTACGGTTGAGCACAGTCGTTATTATCCCGCGGCGCCTCTCTTTATGCCGCTGCTCAGTTGCGATGGGGAGGACAAGTACCGCAGCTGGCTGCGCAAACATCATCACAACCTGTGGCTGGCGTTTATCGGCGATGAGGTTGTAGGATACTTCCAGAGCAGTCCTTCCCACACCGGCGCCTGTGAGATGATAGCCTCGCCCACAACCTGCAGCGTCAGTTCCGCCTACGTCAGGCCCGAGTATCGCCGCAAGGGAGTCGCTGTGGCACTGCTCAATGCCGTGATTGTCTGGGCAGCCGAAAACGGCTATGAACGATGCGCCGTGGACTACGAAGTGCACAATCTTTACGGCAGTCGCTTCTGGGAACGCCACTTCACTCCTGTCTCTGCTTCGCTGCTACGGCGCATAGACGAAAGGGTGGCTTGGGCTCACGCGGAGCGGGATTTGTCGAACTTGTGGTAAAGAATAGAGCAGCCCTCAGTTACGAGAGCTGCTCTATTTCTATGGGCTGGTTGCCGAAAAGGTCGTGGTAGCGGAGCAGGGAACGGATTGGGAACTTGAACTGGCCCCTGACCTCAGGGGTGGCGGCGTCGATCAGATAGAAGGCGCCCACCACCTCTGCTCCGGCTTCGGCCAGAAGATCAACCGCAGCTGCCAGCGAGTTGCCTGTTTCCAGAACGTCGTCTATCAGCAGCAGCCGCTTGCCTTCGCCGGGTCCCGGAGCGAAGAGGTAGAACTCTTCTTCCTGCCCGTTCCAGGTAGTATAACGTTTGCGCCAGCCAGGCAGCCCCGCAAAAAGTGGCTTATACTTTCGCACGGTGTAAAGAGGCTTGAAGGTGGCGTAACCAGCGGCACCTCCGATGAGGAAACCCTTGGCCTCAACCGTAGCCAGGGCCTCGGCGTATCCAATGGGGAAGAAACGGCGCATGGCTTCCACCATGTCTACCACCCTTGCGGGCTGCTCCCACAGTGCGATATTCTCCACACCCTGTTCGCTCCAGACGAATATGTCGTAGAAGTTGAAGTGCAGTTGTAGCGCGGCGCGTTGTTTTTGCGCCAGGCCGCGGTCGTCGATGTCCAGAACGGTGATGTCAGCATCTTTGCGCAGCGAAAAATCAGTGATGCCGTGCCGCTTGAGAAAATTATCGATGTTCTCCATGCTCTCGCAGTTGTGCAGTTTAAAACGCACAATAAATCCTCCTCTCGGTGCCTGAACAGGTCAGGCCGGGTATTACACCTAGGATATCTTTGTTTAGGCGAAAAGTCGACGCCGAATCGAGGCGTCAGGCAGGATACAGCCCCAAAGGGGAAGAATAAGTGACAGAATTACAGATAGACGGCAGCCTGAGAGCTGTGTTGGAGGATGACACATGCCTACATCGACACTGGGCAAGAACATCGACCTGATTAGGGTTGGACAAGCCGAATACGACGACTTTTGCGCGCTGCTTGAGTGGCGCCGCACCGGGGTCGAAAACGGTGATACCGCTAGATACATGGCGGAAGAAACACAGAACTTCTTTACCGCGTACAGCGTGCTCGACTCGGACACCTTTTTTATCTTTGCGGCCAAGGTGGACGGGCGCTTTGTCGGCTACGCTACGGCCGTAATCATTCCCAAGCCGGATCCGCGCCGCGGCATACTTTACGTCGACGAACTGTGGGTGGCGGAACCCTACCGGCTAGGCGGAATAGCCACCCTTCTGATGCGGGAAACCTTGACCCTGGCGCGCAAGCTGGACCTTTGGCGGGTGCGGCTTTACGTCGGCATGGACAACCTGGCGGGACGCAACTACTATCGCAAGATGGGCTTTGCCGAGAAAGGCGATGCCGTGTGGTGTGAATACGAGCTGCCCGAAGGGCAGTAGCTATGGCGAGGAGAGCTTGATGGAGAATATTTTGCGTTGCTACGGCGAAATATACGATGTGGAGATAGAGCGCGCGGCAGGCTGCTACCTTTACGATGCCGCCGGCCACAGATACACAGATTTTGAGGCCGGCGTGTGGTCGGCAGCTCTGGGCCACAGCCACCCTGCAGTGACGCAGGCCATCTGCCAACAGGCCGGACGCATCATGCACCTGGGGTATCGCTACCAGCACGCGGTGGTTCAGGAGGCGGCCAAGGCGGTAGTTGATCTTTGCGGCATGCCTGACGGCCGGGCGGTGTTTCTCAGCTCCGGCAGCGAAGCGGTAGAGTTTATGGTGCAGATGTCCCGGCGAATTGCCGGGCGGAACACGATGATCTATATGCAGGGTACTTATCTTGCTGCCTTTGGCTCGGCGGGGGCCCGCAGCCCTGACGCATGGCACGAATTCGACTGGACACCGTGTGCCGGCTGTCAGCGGGAGCTTGGCGAGGACTGCCCTCTGCTTGCGCGGCTGGACTTTTCCAGCGTGGCGGGTCTTGTCTTTGAAGCCGGCAGCAGCCGGGTGATGATGCCGACGATGAAACCGCTCGCCTGTCTAAACCACAAGCTCAGGCAGCACGGCGGCATGGTGCTGGCCAACGAGATCACCACCGGGTTTGGCAGGACGGGTCGGTGGTTTGGCTATGAACACTATGGCCTGCAGCCGGATATGGTGGCCATGGGCAAGGGCATGGGCAACGGTTACCCGGTGAGCGCGGTGGCCATGACTCTGAAGGCGGCGCGAGCGATAGAGGGTAGCAATGTTCGCTATGCCCAGTCACATCAGAACGACGCCCTGGGGTGCGCTGTAGTGCTCAAAGTTATAGAGGCTATCAGGACAGAGAACCTGGTGGAGAGAGCAGGCCAAATGGGTCGTTATCTGTCCGAGAGGCTTCAGCGGCTGGTGGAGCAGTCACCGCTATTTTGTGAGTGTCGGGGCACCGCGTTAATGCTAATGCTGCAACTGGCTCCCGGTGTCTCACCAGAGCAGGCAGCAGAGCTGCACAAGAACCTGTTCCTGAAAGGATATTTACTGGGCTACAGCCCGGCGCTGCACGCCTTCAGGCTGTTTCCGCCCCTCACCATACCGCAACAGGAATGCGACGATCTGCTGACCGCACTTAGCAGCCTCTCCCTCAATTACTGAAGATGCAAAGTCGCTCAGGGCCCGTGTAACTACTATTGAATGTAGTTATACGGGCTTCGCTTTATCTCGTCAAAGCACAGGAGAAAGCGGACCGGCAAGCGAATATGGAAAGTCAGAACGGTTCGACAACAGCGACCATGACAAAAGGGGAGTGACGGCGATGGTAACACTAAAGAATGTAAAGGACGCCAGAGAACGATTGCAGGGCTACATTAAGGAAACCCCACTTCTGCGTGCCGAGCGCATGGACGCGGCGCTGGGATGCAAAGTGTGGCTCAAGCCCGAAAACCTGCAGCTGACGGGCTCTTTCAAAATAAGGGGAGCTCTGAACAAAATGCTGAGCCTCACCGATGCGGAGAGAGCCAGGGGGATTATCGCCTCCTCCTCAGGCAACCACGCCCAGGGTGTGGCCTATGCGGCCAGGTTGCTGGGGGTTAAAGTGGTTCTGGTTCTGCCGGAGAATGCTCCCCGTAACAAAATTGAAGGTTGTCGAGCCATGGGGGCAGAGGTCGTGCTCCACGGCTTTGATTCCATACAGAGATACAAACGGCTGTATGAAATACAGGCAGAGAAGGGTTATACCCTGGTACACTCCTACAACGATCCCGACCTGATCGCCGGGCAGGGGACGGCAGGCTACGAGATCATGCAGGCATTGCCCGATGCCGACGTAGTGGTGGTGCCTCTGGGCGGTGGCGGGCTCATGGCCGGCGTCGCCGTTGCCGTAAAAGAAAGCAACCCGAAAACCAGAGTAATTGGCGTGGAACCAGCTGCCATACCCCGCTACTCCGCCAGCCGCGCCGCCGGTCACCCAGTGGAAGTGCCAATTCAGCCCACCGTAGCCGACGGACTAATGATTACCAAGACCGGTGAACATGTTTACCCAATTATCGAGAAATATGTGGATGATCTGGTCAGTGTGGACGACGAGCATATCGTTAAGGCACTTCGTCTGATTCTCATGGAAGGGCGGCAGCTAGTAGAGCCGTCAGCGGCAGTGGGTGTAGCGGCAGTCCTTGCGGGTGATGTCAAAGTCCGCGCTGAGGACAATGTCTGCTTTTTGCTCACAGGCGGCAACATAGATTTCGAGCGTTTAATCGAACTACTGGAAGCAGGGAGGTAGAGACATGTTTGATCTGCTAATTAAGAATGGCACCGTAGTGCTCAGCCAGGGCGCAGCCCGTCATGACATCGGAATTTTAGGCGGCAAAATCGCCGCACTGGGCTGGCCCGGAAGCCTGGGTGCAGCGGCTGCAGAAATCGATGCCGCCGGGCTTGTCATCCTGCCGGGGCTGATTGACGCCCATGTGCACGGCGGTCACGGTGATCCCGACCGGGAGACATTCCACAATGCCAGCATGGCCGCCGCCGCCGGGGGCATAACCACTATTCTTGAGCAGCCCCTGTCAAATCCCAGCACGGTCACCGTTTCCCGACTCAAAGACAAGTTGCAGTCGGCACAGGAGCAGTTCGTGGTGGACTTTTCGCTGTGGGGCGGGCTGGTGCCCGGACACCTTGCAGATCTGGCCCCCATGGCCGAGTTTGGCGCAAAGGCGTACAAGTCCTTTATGTGCCGTTGCTCTAACTACCCAATGACGGACGACGGCACTTTGCTGGCTGGCATGAAAGAGATTGCAGAGTTGGGTGGTCTGGTGGCTGTCCACGCCGAGAACGACACCCTGATGCAGCAGCTGATCGATCAGTTTAAGGCCGAAGGGCGAAACGACGTACAGGCCTATCTGGACTCTCACCCCGAATATACAGAACTGGAAGCCATAAATCGGTTCATCTTTTTCGCTTCTCTTGTGCCAGAGTGCAAGGCGCATATCGTGCACATGAGCATTCCTGACGGTGCCGAGGCTATAAAGGCCGCCCGGGCCAGAGGCGTCAGCAACCTTTCCTTTGAGACCTGCCCGCAGTACTTGGGGCTGAGCGAGGACGATCTTCTGGCTCAGGGCGGCGTTGCCAAGTGCGACCCGCCGGTGCGTTCCCGGGAAAGTGTGGAGAAGCTGTGGCAATACGTTCTGGATGGCACTGTGGATATCATCGCAGGCGATCATTCGCCCCATGCTCCGGAGCGCAAGCAGGCCACGAACGGTGATTTCTGGACGGTTAGCGAAGGGGTCACCTCGTTGCAAACGCTGCTGCCCGTGGTTCTGACCGAAGGTCGCCGGCGCGGACTCACCTGGGAGCGCCTGGCCGAGCTCTGTTCCACCAATCCGGCCCGCCTTTTTGGCCTGTACGGGCGCAAAGGTGCCATTGGCGTGGGCTTTGACGCAGATTTGGTGCTGCTGGATCCCGAGGCAGAATGGGAGCTCAGGGATGAGGATCTCTTCTATCTGCATAAAAACAGCCCCTACACGGGCCGCACGTTTAAGGGCAAAGTGAAACAGACACTGGTCAGGGGCACTACTGTCTACCGGGAGCACGAGATCACCGTTGAACCGGGATTTGGCCGCTTCTATCCCCAGGAATAGGAGGCACACACAATGCGCATTCTCATCATTAACCCCAATTCCGATACCGCCATGGAAGAGAAAATTTTGGCCAGTGGCAGCAGGGTCGCCGCCTCGGGGACCACTGTGCACTGCCAGAGCGTGGCCGACGCGCCTCCCTTTATAGAAGATTACCTGGACGAGCTCTTGGCCGGGCCGGGAATGGTGAACTTGCTGCGGCGTACTGAACCGGAGTACGATGCTTTTATCGTAGCCTGCCACAGCGACGTAAACATCGAGGTGCTGCGGGAGCAGACTGACAAACCGGTAGTGGGCATCGGCGATGCGTCCATGAAGCTGGCCACCATGCTGGGCCACAGGTTTTCAGTGATCCAGACCACGGACCATTCGGTCCCCATGAAAGAAGACGTGGTGCGCCGCTATGGCCTTGCAGATCATTGCGCTTCGGTCAGGTCGGTGGACGAGTCGAGTTTGCTGCCCATGTCCGAGCAGATTGCTCAAGCCGCCCGTCTTGCTTTAAGCAATGACGGAGCCGAAACGCTTATACTTGGCTGCGCCGGCTGCGCCGGCTGCGCCGGATTGGCCGAGAAACTTACCGCCGAACTCGGCGTCCCCGTTCTTGACGGCGTAGCTTGCGCTGTAAAAGTCGCCGAGGCCTTCTTGTCTTGCGGCCTCACCACGAGTAAGAGGAGAAAGTATAGACCCGTTGGCGAGTAGCGCCACCGGGTAGCCGCCAGCCTCCAGCCGCCAGGCGCCAGCAAAAACGGAGAACAGGCGACAAGGGATAAAAGACAGGTATACGGGCCACAGAGACCGCTGCCGGGGACACTGACACCACAGAGGATACAGGCGCTTGGCGCTTAGTGCTTGGTGGGATTAATGATCAATGATTTGGCATATTGTAGGGGCACAACATGTTGTGCCCACGCCCCTTCCACTGTCTACTTTCTGCTGAACGCCAAATGCTGAACGCCAAATGCTGACTGCTGACTGCTTATGTTTAATGATTGATGTTTAATGATTACCGTCCAACCTCCAACTTCCAACCTCTAACTTCCAATATGGGAGGTGTCCCTCATGTTCGATCATGTAATCAAAGGTGTGACAATCATCGACGGAACCGGAGCACCGGCTTACCTTGCCGATGTAGGCGTAAGTGACGGGCGCATCGCCGCCATTGGCGATCTTAGCGCCGCGGAGTCAGCTAGCGTAATCGACGGCACAGGCAAGACTCTCTGTCCAGGCTTTATCGATATGCACAGCCATACCGATCTGGAGTTCTTCAAGGACAAGGCCCCCGACGCTAAGGTTCGCCAGGGCGTTACCACGGAGCTTTTGGGACAGGACGGACTTGGCACCGCACCTATCAGTGCCGCCGACCGTCCGCTGATGGCAGGGCTGGTGGCGGGGCTCTTGGGTAAGTGGCCGGAGGGACAGTGGCAATGGGAGAGCTTTGCCGAATACCTCGCGGCGCTAAAGGGTCGCGGCCTGCCCAACAACGTCGCGGTCCTCGCCTCCCACGGACCTCTGCGCATAGCTGCTATGGGCATGGCAGACAAACTGGCTGGGCGCGAAGAGATCAGAAAGACGCAGCGGGAGTTAGAGGTGTGCCTTGAAGATGGCGCAGCGGGTTTTTCCACCGGTCTTATCTACCCACCTTGCAGCTACTGCGACACGGAGGAGCTCATTGAACTAAATAGAGTCATGGCGTCCCATGGCGGCCCCTTTGTGGTCCATCAGCGAGACGAGGGCTTCGGGCTCACTCATTCATTCGCCGAAGTCAGCCACATTGCCAAATCGGCTGGTGTGCCACTGCATGTATCGCATCTGCAGGCCTACGGCCAGCGCAACTGGCCTCTTATGGAATCAGTGCTCACAGAAGCCGACCGTCTGCTGGCAGAAGGTGTTACCGTCACCTGGGACAGATACCCTTATCTGGCCGGAAGCACTGTGCTGACTGCTGTTCTGCCTGCATGGACCCTCAGTCAGGGAACAGCCGCACTGATCAAAAACCTCAAAGACCCTGCGTATCGTAATCTGGTGAAAGCAGAATACAGCAAGGGGTTAGATGTTTGGCACAATCGCTCTATTTCCGTAGGCTGGGGCAAGGTTGTCGTTTCGGCGGTCACTCTGACGCACAACAAGTGGATGGAAGGCAAGAGCTGTCAGGAGATCGCCGACACCCTTGGCCTGGACCCGGTTGACTTCATAATGGACATCCTGGCCGAGGAGAGCCTGGCCGTCACCATGATCAGTCATTACGGCAGCGAAGAGGTCCTGGCCAGAGTGCTGGGTCATCCCCAGGCTACCGTAGGCAGCGACGGCATTTTTGGCGGGCGCCCCCATCCCCGCCTGTACGGCACCTTCCCGCGGTTTCTGCGCCGCTTCGCCATGGACAATGGAACGCTCACACCGGAGTCCGCCGTGCGCAAGATTACCGGGTTTCCCGCCGAAATTCTCGGGCTGAAGAAACGAGGCCTCATCAGACAGGGCTACCACGCCGACTTGGTGCTACTTAACTGGTCGACCCTTAAAGACAATGCTACATACGAAGAGCCGCACCAGTACAGTAGCGGTGTCGAATACGTCTTCGTCAATGGTGTGCCGGTGGTCAATGCCGGCGTTGCCGGTTCAGAACTACCGGGTCAGGTACTGAAGAGAGGTTAGAGGTGAGTAAATTGATGTTCGATACACTCATAGTAAACGGAACAATCGTCACCGTAGATGAGCAGCGCCGCGTATTGGAGTGCGGTTTCATCGGTATCATCGGCGGCGAGATAGCCGCGGTGGGTCCCATGCAGGAACTGCCTGACGACGTTTCCTGCGGACAGCTGCTTGACGCGGCTGGCAAGGCCCTGCTGCCGGGGCTTATCGATACCCACGGACATGCCGGGCATGCCTTGACCAAGACAGTAGCCCTTGGCACCAACTGGACCGACGTGGTGGAGGACATCTACTACGCCTGCACTACCCCCGATTTCTGGTACGCCGAAGCCCGCCTGGCTGCTCTGGAAAAGATCAAGTTTGGCACCACCACCGGTGTTTCCATGATTGGCTCTGTGCCGCGCATTGGTGATCTCGAGTCAATCGACGCCCATTTTCACGGCGTGATGAGCAGCGGCATGCGCAGCGTTTCCGGTATAGGGTCGCCTAACCCGCCCTGGCCCAAAAAGAGCCGCGTGTGGCGGGGCGGCAGTTTTACCGAAAGCACTATAAATCCGGGTGACGCTTACGACGAGACCGAGGTTGTGGTGCGCAAGTGGCATAACAGCAACCGGGGTAAGACATACGCCTTTGCCATGCCGTCCCGCATCGGCATTTCCGAGCCCAACAGCTTCGAGCTGGCAGTGGAACAAATGAAGCAAATGCGGCGTATCGCGGAAGAGTATGGCACCCGCATCCACGCCCATTCCTACCGCGGCGATATCGAGTTTACCCTGAAACACTTCCCCGCGGGGCTAGGACCGGATGTAAGTCTGGCCCACTGCACAGGCATAACCATGGAAGAAGTGAAGATCCTAGCCGATACCGGCACCCATGTCAATACGGGTCCCAGCACCAACGCGCACATCAGCGCCCGCTGCCCTGTGGTCGAGCTGCTGGACGCCGGTGCCAACGTGGTCATCTGCACCGACGGCAATGCGCCCGACCGCACCTTCGACCTGTTCAAGGATGTGCGCATCTGCCAGCTACTGCACCGCAACCACTTTAACGATGCCTCGCTACTTCCCGCCGGTACCGTCCTTGAGATGGTTACCATCAGGGCGGCCAAGGCCATCGGCCTCGACCACCTTGTCGGTTCTCTAGAAGTGGGTAAGCGGGCTGATATCATCTTTATAGACGTAGAGCAGGCTCACCTGGCGCCCTTCTTCCTGCCCGTCGAGAAGCTGGTGCAGGCCGCCAGCGGGCAGGATGTCACCACCGTGCTTATAGACGGCGAGGTAGTCATGGAAGACCGTCGGGTAGCCACAATGGACGAGAAGGGCGTGCTGGTACAGGCCGAACGGGAGATGAACATAGCCCTGCAAAAAAGCGACAACCCCCACCTGCTGACATACAGGAAGGGGTTGTGGGGAGGGACGCGGTACAAGTAATCATCTGGTTGGAGCGCTACTCCGCCGGGCTTCAGCGCGAGTCTGTTCTATCAGAATAAATTAAGCCCCGCGCCACCTGCTTTGTTTAGGCACCCCCGTAAAATTTACAGACCAAATAGTATAAGCCACTTGCTCCTTGGGCTCATCCCCTAAGGAGCCCTCTTTTTTTGTGGTTGGAACCCATCTCGGTTCTTTAAAATAACCGGGGTGGTTTTCTCTTGCGGTCGCTAGCCAGCTACGTGTATCCTGCGATGGCTCAGGTCGTGCCTATGGGTAGGGTATGAGCTCAATCAGCCCAAGGAAGCAGCTGAACTCGCCCTCTGGGCTCAGACAGCAGCCCCTTCTGTCTTGTGCTTCAATCGCTCCCTGAACTAAGCCTCCAATTCGCCCCTTGCAGGATGCACTTCGACTGGCTACGCTCTATGCTGACATCTTGTGCTGTCCTCCGCCGGGAAGGAATGGGGTCAGGCTTAACTTTTTAACTTTTGAGACATCGCCAACAACCCGCAACGAAAATGACAGCAGCAGACAAGAAACGATTAACTGACGTCGCAAATACGGAACAACTATTACACATTATCCAGTCCAACCCATCTCCGAAAGCAGAGCCCTTAAGATGAGGCTGGCATTCCTTCCCGCCTCCACCAAATAATCTACCATCTAGTGATAAAAGAGTTTTATCACTGGATGGTTCTGTTTTCCGCGCAAAGTGATGTAAATTAAGCCGCCCCTGCGTTTCGTAGGAGCGGCGTTCGCAATGTGATGTTATAGAGCTCTGTTCTCTCGGTGCTGACCGGGTAAAAGACATTTCGCAATGGGTGGACGGCGACAGAAGTACCCGTCCCCTTTGTCCTGCAAGCAGCCTACGGATAGACAACTGTTGATAAACCTGTTGACTCATGATTGTAGTCAGTTGCCCTCTGGCGTGAATGTGAAAATACTGATCGTTTCGCTTGTTCGAAGAGGGTTGGGGTCGCCATGAACGGCACAAAGGCGTCCGTCATCAGAGAACTCAATTGAGGCATACCTTCTGCCGGGGTTTTCGAGTATAATCTCGTTGTCGCCAGCATAGACTCTGAGCTGATCCTTGTCGTCAATATAAGCCATGATGTCTCCCCTTGCTCGGAGAGAGTTAATGTACCATTGAGTTATTCGAGCAGAGGTACGTGTGTGGATGTCGAAGAACCAGAGTCTTCCCTCAGACCAAACATAAGGATCGTCTCTCTCGATAGCGTATATCCTGCCCCTGGTCGCTTTTGCGTACCCTGGAAATGGACTTGGCGCCTTAAAACTTAACTCTTTCCCAGTATGTAGATTATACATTTTGTAATAGCCGTTTCCATCAATGTGATCGGTCCAGAAAAGATACTCGTCGGACAGAACAGGCCAATTATTGAACATTTCATGACTATTAAGGGTGGCGATATGCAACTTGCTACCCTCACGCAGGTTGACAAGGACAATCGCGCTTGACCCTGAATCTACCCATGTAACCCAGTCGCCGAGCATAGTCGGACTATGGAGGTTGCTCGCGTCGCTTTGGTCAAGCACAACTTCCTGTCCAGAACGCCTGTCGATTGCTACTATTCTATTATCTGCACTACCAAAGCCTTCTTCCCTCACCACAAGCCAGTCTTCGTTTATTCTCATGCGTCCTATATAGGGCGACTGTGACTCATACAGAACAGTCGCCGGGCTTCCGTCAAGAGGCTGCGCTATTATTTGACGCCATTTGCTACCTGCTGTCCGCACTACGGCTACAAAGTATCCCCCCACAACGTTTGCATCGCCAGCAACTGCGAAGGGTAATGTGATAGTCACTTCCGATACGACATATGGACCAATAACCTCGGCCTGGCCCACGGGCTCAACATGCACAATACAAGAGGCCTGTTTCCCTCCGTCCGCGGCAGTAGCTGTTATGGTGGCTGTACCTGCTGATTTGGCGGTTAGCATGCCGTTTGAACCCGCAACAACGATACTCGGGTAGCTAGTAGTCCACGTTATGTGCTGGTTGCTTGCATTTGCAGGTAGTATGGATGCAACTAACCGAGCCTCGCCGCCTACCGTCAGTGATAGCTCAGTCTGGTTAATCTCCAAGCCATCCACCATGACGACTTTTGGCACGCAACTGATTTGCATAATCAACATCAACATAGTGGCTAACAGCGCCAAAGCTTTTCTGTACAAGATCATCATCCTTTCTCAGTGAGCCCATCTGCCGCATCGCTGTAGCAATGCGTGATACCAAACCCCTTTCAGTGCCATTAGAAATCAGTATATGAAGGTCTCATTTGGGTTTTCCCACTGTGCGGCCATACCGGCATATATGTGTTCTGCATAATAGAAATGGACAGATTTGCAACTAGAATTCCTCACTTTTGCAGAAGGTAATCCCCAGAATTGCAAAAGGGCCATTGCAATAACCATTGCCAAAACACTACCCTGTAATAGGAGACGAATCCGATTGCAGGGAGGAATGGAGGTTGCTCACAATGACCCAAGCTAAGAGTATCAGAAAACAGTATTTTGAGGAAGGCAGAACCGTCTCAGAAATCACTCGCTTGACCGGATACGATCGCAAAACCGTTAGCAAGTACATAGAGCGAGAAGACTGGAATGAGACTCTACCTGACTCCACTCAACGAAACCCGTTCCCCAAACTTGAGCCATTAAGCTAGAGATCGAGCAGTGGTTGCAGGACGACAGAAGAGCAAGGCGCAAGCAGCGTCATACAGCACAGCGTGTGTATGACCGATTGGTGGAGATTCATGGTGAGGAGTTCACATGTTCCTACCGTACCGTAGCAGGCTACGTAGCCTTGAGAAAGAAAGAGATTTATGGCAAGAATAAATCGGCCAGCCTTCCTCTAGAACACATCCCCGGAGAAGCGCAAGTGGACTTTGGCGAATCGGATTTTTATCTGGATGGAGAGCTATGCACAGGACATCACCTAAATCTCTCCTTCCCCCATAGTAACCAAGGCTATGCGCAGCTCTACAGGGGAGAGAACCAGCTTCAACGACATATAGAACATCCTCGGTCACCTGGGTTGATTTCAGCTCCGCAATCAAATCCTCGCGGCCTACAAGCTTCCCTGCGCTATCGATTGAGAAAACGCCAGTGTTGCCACTGATTATGAAGAAGGAGTTGTCTGGAGATGGTTCTCCTTACTTGCCCAAAAACAAGATGTACTCCGTGCCGGCCTTTAGCATATCTGATCCAGGTCTCTGTATAGAGCCCACTTGGAAAACCATGATTTCTTCCAAATGGTCTCCTTTCAGAGTGCTGGATACTCTGAGCACGTTTACCACTGTCAACCTGCTGTATTGATGCTGAGCAACCAACTCTCCTCGGACAATAAGACATGCGCTACTCGTGAGTTCCTCCATGGTCAAAGCCCAATCCATATATGTAACGCTAATGAATTCTGGGTGCCCAAGTGTTTCCAGCGCTCCGGGTACTACCGTAGCCTCAAAGGGACTAGGAAAATCGATAGGAGGCCACCCCGTGGCTCGAAGCCCGAGTTCCTCCGCCTGGGCGGTAGACGTTGTACATGCCAACTACAAATGCCAGAGCAATCAAACCCGCGACAAGTCCTTTCATTTGTCATGCCCTCGCCATATCACAACACTATTCCGGTAATAGAAGAACCCCCATAGAACCCACACCATAAGAGTTAGGGCCCCACAAACATTGATGAGTAACCCCAGCCCATCGGCAGTCAGTTTCCCGAAGACTGGTAGGACAAACGGGGTAGAACCGGACGCCTGCACCGCAGCGCACGCTGTAAGGTAGAGCAAGTAGACAGCCAGAACACAGCCCAATGCAAACAGGTACCTGGGCCCATCCTTCGAACGCAGCTTGCTGAAGAGGGTTGATACATCCTGGATGATGACTGCTGCAGCCAAAACCAAGAAAGCAATGAAACCGAGACGGATGAGCAAAAGAGCGATGTAGCCGAGGCGATTGAGCAAGCAACCACTTCCTTGTCTTGTTCCGATTATTGACGTGGGTAAAAGCCCTGCATATACCTAAAACCAAATCGCTTATATATAACCTTGCCAGAAAAAGGCCCGCTTGGTCTTTGTCCAGAAACCTTCAGTGACAGAACTATCCAATCTTTAACACCATCTTGACTCTGGGCTAATCTGCTTCCTTCTACTGGCCTCAATTGATTTAGCACCCCGGTAGGTATTTCCCCTCTCGCGGGGATATCTTCTCTCAAGCCACGGTAGAAATACACTCCTATGATCTCTACATCAGAGTATTCGCCGAACTCAAAGGACTTTAACTGAAGACCACCCATGATTAGCCCGGTCTCTTCGATGGGGTAGGCATAATGGACTATGCTATCAGGCGGAAATGCATCTTCTAACCCCAATAAAGCATGCCATACCCATACGCTAATCTTATCCTTGCCTGTTTGATGAAGGGCCACCACCATTAACGCTATTGATAGAGTTGCGACCAGAATATACACAAACCATTTTATAGGCACTCTCATCAATTGCTTTTTGCATACCATAAGTTCTTTTTACCCTCCTGTGTGATTAAGTTATGGTTTATGATTTGAAAGGCGCTGTGTTATTAAGCTCGCCAATCCCCAAACTGCTGCCGCCAGCACTAACGCCATTATTGCGCCTAGACCTGCAAGCACCCAACTTACAAATGTGTCTGGGACCGCCCCAGTGTT
>DDWC01000248.1 GCA_002345475.1 Firmicutes bacterium UBA2296 | reverse complement strand
CCGGGAGAGTAGGTCGTTGCCGGATTATTTTATGCCTTAGTAGCTCAATGGTAGAGCAACCGGCTGTTAACCGGTAGGTTGTAGGTTCGAGCCCTGCCTAAGGCGCCATGATTAGAAAACCCCCGAAAGCTATCGCTGGAGGGGGTTTTTGCATATTTAGCGAAAAGCCGGTGCTTGGCGCTTAGCGCGTAGATGGCACATGAAGGACACAAGGCTTGCTTACGAGTTTCTCGCCTACAAGAGCGAAGAGCCGCCAACGAGGAGTTCCCCATGCGTCCATATCCCCTTCTCCCAAGCGCTAAGAGCCACGCGCCAAGCGCATACCTCGGCTCGCCCAGCAAAATTGTCTGCGTCTATGCAGGATATTGCTCAATGATACGCGAATGTGTTAATTCGTCGCAAAATCAGGCTATTTCTAGTGCGTTTGAAGGAGGAAAATATCTTGAAACAGTATGCCACAGAAGACATTCGCAATATCTGCCTTGTTGGCCACGGCGGATCAGGCAAGACTTCTTTTCTGGAAGCTGCCCTCTACAGCAGTGGTGCCATCGACCGCATGGGCAGAGTTGACGAAGGCAACACAACATCCGATCATGATCCCGAAGAGATAAAGCGGTCAATCTCTATTGCTACTTCTCTGGGTCCCTGTGAATGGAAAGACAGGAAACTCAATTTCATCGACACGCCAGGGTACTTCGATTTTGTCGGTGAAGTTAAGGGTGCCATGCGGGTCGCCGACATGGCCCTGATCTTTGCCTGTGCCGTTTCCGGCGTGGAAGTCGGTACAGAGAAAGTCTGGGGATACGCCGAGGAGAATAACCTGCCCAAGGGTTTCGTGATCAACAAAATGGATCGCGAAAACGCCAACTTCGAACGTGTACTGGAGCAGCTTCGCAATACCTTTGGCAGCAACGTGGCCCCTTTCCAAATTCCGATTGGAGCTGAAAACAACTTTGCCGGCGTGGTTGACCTTTTGACAAAGACGGCGTTCTACTCGGTGGACGGCGGCAAGAAGGTCGAAGAGCGCGAGGTTCCGGAAGATTTGGTTGAGAAGATGGAGCAATACCGGGGGGCCCTAATCGAGTCGATTGTAGAAACGGATGACGAGCTACTCATGAAGTATCTCGAGGGAGAGACTATTTCAGACGAAGAGATCGATCGCGGTGCTCGCCTGGGTACTCTTACTGGCAAGCTCTGCCCGGTGTTCTGTCTGTCGTCGCTGAGAAATATCGGCGTCAGATCGCTGTTGCACGGAGCAATACGTTTCTTCCCGGCCCCCACAGACAGGCCTAACCCCGTGGGCAAGAGTCTTAAGACTGGTGAGCCCGTCGAGCTACCGGCCTCCCCATCGGCGCCCTTCTCCGCACAGGTATTTAAGACCATGGCAGATCCTTACGTTGGCAAGTTATCACTGTTCAGAGTATTCTCCGGTGTGTTCAAGTCAGACAGCCAGATATACAATGCTACCAAGGAGACCCCAGAGCGTGTTGGTCAGCTCTTTACTGTGCGAGGCAAGAATCAGGAGCCAGCCAGTGAACTGGTGGCCGGCGACATCGGCGCTGTGGCCAAGCTGCAGTCTACGGGAACGGGCGACACTCTTTGTGAGAAGGACAACGCGGTTGTTCTTCCTGGCATCGTCTTCCCCGACCCTGTGATGTCGCTGGCGGTTGAGCCAAAGTCCAAAGGCGATGAAGAAAAAATAGGCACATCCTTCTCCCGCCTGCAGGAAGAAGATCCCACGTTTGTGGTGACACGTGATCCTGAGATGAAGCAGACCGTAATATCGGGTATGGGCGATATGCACTTGGATGTCATTGTGGGGCGCATTGCCAAGAAGTTCGGAGTTGAGGTCAACCTCTCGACACCAAAGGTTGCCTACCGGGAAACTATTCGTGGCAGCACGAGGATTGAAGGCAAACACAAGAAGCAGTCCGGTGGTAAGGGACAGTTTGGTCACGTCTGGATTGAGATGGAGCCATCGGAACCCGGAGTCGGTTTTGAGTTTGTGGACAAAATCTTCGGAGGGTCTGTGCCCAGGCAGTACATACCTGCTGTGGAAAAGGGAATACGGGAGACCATGGAGGACGGTGTAATTGCCGGTTGCAAGGTCGTCGATGTGAAGGTAACTCTGGTGGACGGTTCGTATCACAACGTGGACTCGTCCGAAATGGCCTTCAAGATCGCCGCTTCGCTGGCCTTCAAGAAGGGCTTCATGGCCTGCCGACCCATCCTGCTGGAGCCTATCGTAAACGTGGAAGTCATCGTGCCTGAAGAGTATATGGGCGACATCATCGGTGATCTGAACAAAAAGCGGGGACGCATCATGGGGATGGAGCCGCACGGCAGCTTCCAAATGGTCCGCGCTCAGGCACCACAGGCGGAGATGTTCAAATACGCGACCGATTTACGTTCAATGACGCAGGGCAGGGCTTCCTTTACCACAACCCCGGCGCACTACGAAGAGGTCCCGGCCAATGTGGCAGAAACGATTATTGCCGCTGCGGCTAAGAAGGACGAAGAATAGCAAAACGAGACGGGATAGGTCCAGTGGACCTATCCCGTCTGTCTGAGAGAAAGATGGTGTAAGGTGTGCAAGGAACAATATACCTGAAACGTGAGCGCCGGCCACGAATAGAGCAGGGACATCCCTGGGTATACGCCAGCGAGATTGGTCGTTTGGCAGGTGATGTTCTTCCTGGCGGTTTGGTCAGGGTACAGAATCATGCCGGTGCCTTTGTCGGCATTGGCTATTACAACCCCAAGAGCCAGATAACAGTCAGGTTGCTAACCCGTCAGGATGAAGAGATTGACGTGGGATTTATCGGCAGGCGCCTGCGCAATAGTGTGGAATTGCGCAAAAAAATAGTGTTGTCCGACAGCAGTGCTTACCGTCTGGTGCATGGAGAGGCTGATGGACTACCCGGCCTGACTGTTGACATGTACAACGATATTGCTGTACTCCAGGTGCTCAGTCTCGGTATGGAGAATTTGCTGCCCGAACTGCTTCCTGCTCTTGATGAGGTGGTGTCCCCACGAGGGGTAATACTGCGCAATGACGTAAAAGTGCGAGAACTGGAGGGCATGCAACAGGAGGTGCGTTTCGCCAGGGATATATGTGAGACAGTGGTGGACTTCCGCGAGAACTCTTTTCTCATGCAGGCCGATCTTTGGCAGGGGCAAAAGACAGGCTATTTTCTCGATCAGCGAGAGAATAGAGCCTTTATAAAACCCTTTGTTCATGGAGCAAGGGTTCTCGATTGCTTTTCGCACACTGGTTCCTTCGCCGTGCACGCTGCCGGTTACGGTGCCTGCGAGGTAAAGGCAGTGGATATTTCCGAGGATGCCGTGGAAATGATCGAACATAACGCCCGGCAGAATGGCTTTGCTTCAATCATACAGGCCCAGGCTGCCAACGCCTTTGATCTATTGCGTCAGGAATCTGAGACGGGAGAAAGCTACGATGTGGTATTGCTTGATCCTCCGGCCTTTACCAAGAGCAAAGCTACTTTGCCTGCGGCACGCCGAGGCTACAAAGAGATAAACCTGCGGGGCATGAAGCTTACTCGCAGCGGCGGGTTTCTGATTTCGTCGAGTTGCTCATACCACCTTTCGAGCGATGATTTTTTGGGTATTCTGGCTGACTGCGCCGCAGATGCCAGGAGGCAGGTGAAGATGGTGGCGGTAAGAGGGCAGGGAATGGATCATCCGGTGCTTCCACAGGCTAGGGAAACAAGTTATCTCAAGTTTGTTGTAATGCAGGTAATATAACCGGCATCCTTGCATGTTCATTGGTCAGTTAAGGTCAAATAGGCAGTAAAATTGAGATAGTAGCAGAAAGAGGGCGAAAATGGCTCTTTTTCTGCTATTTCTGCTCTGGTCGAGGCTTGATACACTGTGTTCAGAGTATTACCATTAAGGTCAGGGAAGGTCAATTATGTTTTGCCCGGGAGGCGATGAGTTTGGCCAACATGAGCGACGCCATCGAGCTGTTTTTACACAGACTGATTGAAGCAAGTGAGGATAACACCATCGAGATACAGCGGGGAGAAGTAGCCAGCCGATTTTCCTGCGCCCCGTCGCAGATAAACTATGTGTTACAGACCAGATTTGTGCCAGAACGAGGATATTATGTTGAATCCCGGCGCGGCGGCGGCGGCTACATCAGAATTACCAAGGCTTCCGATTCACAGACGGAGCTGTTGCGTCTTGCTCTGGCACACTGCAACCAGCCAATGGAACAGCGCCAGGCGGGACATGTAGTGACGATGCTTCTCAAAGAGGGATTAATTACCGAAAGGGAAAGCCGTCTGATTATGGCGGTTATGGACCGGCAGGCGCTGTTGCTGGAACTGCCGTGGCGAGATGAGCTGCGTTGCCACTTACTGCGGGCCATGCTTGGCACTCTTATTACAGGGGAGGAAGATGTTTGATGGTCACATGTCAGAGTTGTGGAGTGCGTCCGGCAACACTGCACTACACGCAGGTGGTAAACGGAGAAAGGACAGAGTTGCACATCTGCGACGTGTGTGCAGGTGAGCGAGGTGACCTAGGTTTCGCGGATTTCCCAGCCGCGGGTTTTAACATCCACAGCATCCTCGCGGGGTTGATGCACAGCGAAGTCAGCCCGACCAGTGTAAAGCAAAGACAGGAAGTGAGGTGCCCGGTTTGCGGGTCTGACTATAGGCGTTTCGCCGAAGGAGGTCGTCTCGGGTGCGCTCAGTGTTATAGCACATTTGCGACACAGCTCACTCCCTTACTAAAACGTATACACGGCAACTGCTCGCATCAGGGCAAGATCCCGAGTCGGGGAGCCAAAACCATTCTGGCCAAGAGAAAGATAGAGGAACTGCGCAGGGAGTTGCGCCAGGCTGTGGAGCAGGAAAGATATGAGGTCGCGGCGGAACTGCGCGATAAGCTGCGCCAACTGGAATCGGAGAAATAGGGGGTGTCGTCGGGTATGTCTGCTGAGAACAAAGCTAAGTGGATGTGTGCCGGAGGCTGCGAAGGAGATATCGTCATCAGTACCAGAGTTCGCCTGGCGCGTAACCTGAGCGACGTTCCCTTTCCGGGGACAATGAGCGACGACCAGGCAGAACAAGTTTTGCAGCGGGTGCGAAAAGTCCTGGAGCCGGGAGGGGAGAATCAGGAGACGTTCTGGAGGGTGCAGAAGACCTCTGACCTTTCAAACCTTGAACGCCTGTTCCTTGTGGAGCAACACCTGATCAGTCCGGTGCTGGCAAACAGCCGAAGTGCTGCAGTGGCGCTCTCCAGTGATGCCTCAGTGTCAATAATGATCAATGAAGAAGATCATTTGCGCGTACAGGCTATTCTGCCGGGGCTGGAACTGGATAAGGCTTTCGAACTGGCGAACGACTGCGATGACGTACTTGAGTCCGCTTTGCCCGTTGCTTTCCATGAGGAATACGGGTATCTCACAGCCTGTCCGACCAACGCTGGAACGGGCATGAGAGCTTCTGTAATGATACATTTACCGGCGTTGGTCAGTTCAGGACACATTGGCCGGGTGCTGACTGCCATAGGCCAGTTTGGCTTAATGGCGCGTGGGCTGTATGGAGAGGGTACCCAGGCCACAGGCAACGTATTCCAAATATCAAACCAGGTCACTTCCGGCCTCAATGAGCAGGAGATTTTGAAGAACCTGTCTTCTGTGATTTCGCAAATCGTCTCGCAGGAGAGAGCCTTGCTCCGGCGCATGCTGGCCAGGGAAAAGACAAAGCTGGAGGATAAAGTTTACAGGGCCTTAGGTACACTGCAAAACGCACGTATCCTGACTGGGCAGGAGGCCATGTCGTTGTTATCAGATTTGCGTCTTGGTGTTGCTGCCGGATTACTTGGCGACTCGGGCTCGTGTCCACTTAACGAGTTACTGGTGAGTCTGCAGCCAGGGTCCTTGCAGCACTCAGCCGGGAGGCCTCTGTCCGCAGGTGAAAGAGACATAGCGCGGGCAGATATCGCCCGAAATATTGTTGTAGATAGAATCAGGGAGGGTGATAATCAATGATGTTTCCATTAACGCCCGGCGCGCAGAGATTGCTGGCAATGGCTGAAGAGGCGGCGGCCGAGTTTAACCATGCCATTATCGGGACAGAACATCTGCTCCTGGCGGCAGTAGACGTATTGACGGAGGGTAATTCCGATCTTTTGGACCGCCTGGCGCTGAAACGTGCTGACATAGTTGAGCAGATTGAGGAGATAGTAGGAAGAGGAGAAGAGCAGGTGCGGGCTACTAATGTGTCTGCCCGCGTCAAGAAAGTGCTTGAACTGGCTTTCCTGGCGGCGCGGCAGCAAGGCTTACCAGCACTGGATATTCCCCACATCCTTCTGGGTTTGCTGGACGAAGGGGAAGGCGTAGCGGCTCTGGCGCTCCACAATCTGGGCATTGATATAGAAACCATTCAGGAAGCGCTGCAGGCCACAGGCCAGGGGCACACTGACGCTAAGGCTGACCCGCGCAAGAAGGCACGCAAGAACGAACGGCCAGACAGCGATACACCAACTCTGGATTCCTTTGGCAGAGATTATACTGACTTAGCCTCACAGGGCAAACTGGACCCCGTGATTGGCCGTGAGAAGGAAACGGAGCGTATGGTGCAAATATTGTCGCGCAGAACCAAGAATAATCCCGTTCTGATAGGGGAGCCAGGCGTAGGTAAGACGGCTATTGTTGAAGGCTTGGCGCAACGCATTGTGTCTGGAGAGGTCCCCGAGACCCTGCGGGACAAGCGGGTAGTGGCACTGGATCTGGCTTCGCTGGTGGCAGGTACCAAGTACAGGGGAGAGTTCGAGGAGCGGCTCAAGAGCGTCGTAAATGAAATTCAGTCGCAACGGAATGTGGTTGTCTTCATCGATGAGATGCATACGATAATCGGGGCCGGTGGAGCTGAGGGTGCTATTGACGCCAGTAATATTCTGAAGCCAGCCCTGGCCCGAGGAGAGCTGCAGTGTGTCGGGGCCACCACCCTCGATGAATACCGCAAACATGTCGAAAAGGACCCGGCCCTGGAACGCAGGTTCCAGCCAGTCATGGTCGAGGCGCCCACGCCTGAACAGGCACTGGAGATTCTCAAAGGCTTGCGCGACCGTTATGAAGCCCATCACCGGGTAAAACTGCCCGATGTGGCTCTGGAGGCCGCCGTTAAGCTCTCTGATCGTTATATTAGTGACCGCTTCCTGCCGGACAAAGCCATAGATCTGATCGATGAGGCTTCGAGCAGAGTCCGCTTGCGAAACTACACGGCGCCCCCTAACCTCAAGGGGCTTGAAGAGCAGTTGGCTAGCATCGAGCAACAGAAGGCGTTGGCCGCTGGCAACCAGGAGTATGAGAAGGCGGCGGAGCTCCGCGACAAGGAGAAGAGCATCCGTCAGGAACTGGATGAGAAAAGGCAACAATGGGAGAAAGAACGAGTCGTGAGCGAGGCCGAGGTCACTGTGGAGGACGTGGCACATATCGTTTCCACCTGGACAGGCATTCCCGTGAATAAGTTGCAGGAAGAAGAGTCTGAGAGGTTGCTCAAGCTTGAGGCCATATTGCATCAGCGTGTCATCGGGCAGGAGCAGGCGGTGTCTTCGGTGGCACGCGCCATGCGTCGAGCAAGAGTAGGACTTAAGGACCCCAAGCGTCCTATCGGCTCGTTCTTCTTTNNTGGGGCCGACGGGGGTAGGCAAGACTGAGCTGGCCAGGGCGTTGGCAGAGGCTATGTTTGGTGACGAGAATGCAGTCACCAGGATAGATATGTCGGAATACGGGGAAAGGCATACGGTATCCAGGCTGGTCGGTTCGCCACCGGGTTACGTAGGGTATGATGAGGGGGGGCAGCTGACTGAGACAGTCCGACGCAAACCCTATGGTGTCATCCTCTTCGACGAGATGGAAAAGGCGCACCCCGAGGTGTTCAATATACTCCTGCAGGTGCTGGAGGATGGCCGCCTCACCGATGGGCACGGTCGCACGGTGAACTTCCGCAACTCCATCATCATCATGACATCAAACGTGGGAGCGGAGACTATCCGCAAAGGCGCCGGTGTAGGTTTCGCCGGCAGTGCCGAAGCAATCGAGGGCGATAAATATGAGAGAATGCGCGATAGGGTTCTAGAGGAGCTCAAGCGCTCGGTGCGCCCGGAGTTTCTGAACCGGATTGATGACATCATCGTATTCCATCAGCTAGAAAAGGCCCACATTACTCAGATACTTGACATAATGCTGACCGAGTTGGGCAAACGCTTGCAGGATTTTGGACTTCAGGCTGTGGTTACGGACTCTGCGAAGGAACTGTTGGTCGAAAGGGGTTACGACCCGATGTACGGCGCCCGGCCTCTGCGCAGGACCATCCAGCGCCTGATTGAAGACGAAATATCGGAGAAGGTGCTTGACGGCGCTTTTATGGCAGGAGACACGGTCGTGGTTGATGCTGCAGAAGGGAAGCTTGAGTTCAGCAAAGGTTAAGAGCCGGATTTCCGGCTCTTTTCTCTGCTATGGAAGAAGGGGCAATGGTATAATTAAGTATCAATGCAAATTGGGACCTATACCGGCGAGGATGTGTACTGTTGAAGACAAAGGTCAAGTTTTTTTGCACGGACTGCGGCCATGAAAGCCTCAAGTGGGTGGGCAGGTGCCCGGGTTGTGGGTCCTGGAACACTATGGTGGAAGAACCAGTAAGCAAAACCAAAGCGCGAACCGGGCGTCCACCCGGGGTGCAGACTGAAGCGGTACGTCTCAAGGATGTCCGCCCTCATGCGGTGCCGCGAGTCAACAGTGGCTCAGCCGAGTTCGACAGGGTGCTTGGTGGCGGTATAGTACCGGGATCTGTAGTTCTTGTGGGAGGAGATCCGGGCATAGGAAAGTCGACACTTTTACTGCAGATTGCCGAATCCATCGCCTCTCGCGGGTCAAAGGTTCTGTATGTTTCGGGAGAGGAGTCTCTGGAGCAGCTGCGGATGCGAGCTGACAGAATGGCAGCCAGTGCGGCCGAACTGTTTGTTGTCGCCGAAACGGACCTCGATGCGATAATGGGCCACGTAGAAGCTGTGGAGCCTATGGTTCTGATCATAGATTCCATCCAGACCACATATTTTTCCGAACTTACCTCTGCTCCGGGGAGCGTAGGTCAGATCCGGGAAAGCGCCGCCCGTCTCACCCGGCTGGCAAAGGACCGTGGCATAGCTACTTTCCTTATTGGGCATGTCACCAAGGAAGGTTCAATAGCAGGGCCGCGGGTACTGGAGCACATGGTGGACGTGGTGGTATATTTCGAAGGTGAGCGACACCTCTTCTTTAGGCTGCTGCGCGCTGTCAAGAACCGATTTGGTTCAACTAACGAAGTCGGAGTGCTCCAGATGGAATCGCGCGGCCTTATCGACGTGACGAACCCTTCTGAACATCTGATAACTGCCCGCGAAAGCGATGTGGCAGGTTCTATGGTTACTCCTCTGATGGAAGGCACGCGACCGATGCTGGTGGAGGTACAGGCTCTGGTAGCTTCCGCAGGCTACGGCAACCCACGCCGGGCCACCAGTGGCATAGACGCAAACCGGGTTAATATGATCTTGGCCGTGCTGGAAAAGCGGGTCGGATTTGAGTTGGCCCATTTGGATTCTTACGTAAACGTAGTGGGCGGTATTCGCGTCAATGACCCAGCAGCTGATCTGGCTGTAGCTGTGAGCCTGGCCTCCAGTTTGCGCAATACAAAAGTATCGCAGAAGGTTGTCGTTTTCGGAGAGATCGGTCTGACGGGAGAAGTACGGGGCGTCTCCCGCTCCGAAGCCCGTTTGGCAGAGGCGGAGAAGCTCGGTTTTTCATCTGTTGTCCTGCCGCGCGCCAACTTGCGGGAGCTTTCTCATTACCGAGGCGGATTACGATTACTGGGTGTCACAACTCTGCAGGAAGCGCTGCAGGAAGTCTGGCATCTTTAGCTTAAGGGGGTGACAATAGTGTCACAAAGCAACGAAAAACTGATTTCGGCACTGCGCCTTCTGGCGCCCGGGACTGTGCTGAGGGAAGGACTGGATAATGTTCTGCGTGCCCGAACCGGAGGACTAATCGTTATTGGCGATTCGCCGCAGGTCATGTCTATCGTCGATGGTGGTTTTGCCCTGGACTGCCCCTTCACCCCGAATGCCGTGTACGAGCTGGCCAAAATGGATGGCGCGATAATCCTCAGTAGTG
>DDWC01000158.1 GCA_002345475.1 Firmicutes bacterium UBA2296 | reverse complement strand
ATGAGGTTAATAAAGGTCGACTTGCCCGCGCCTGACGGCCCTACCAGAGCAACCAGACGCCCACCCGGGATCTGCACTGAAACATCGTCGAGCACAACTTTGCCTTCTGAGTAAGCAAAGCTAACATTGTTAAACACAATATCTCCAGCCAGAGTGTCCGGCCAGACCCCTCTGTTGAGATCTTCCTGAGCGCCATCAGTTATCTCAAATATCCTTTCTGCCGAAACCAGTGATGTCATGGTCATCCCCAGCAACATCCCGGTCTGCCGAATGGGACGCAGCAGCAAGGCAATATAGGACAAAAATCCCAACAGCATGCCGTCGGTCACCACGCCCATCATAATCAGGCGACCGCCCCAGGCCACAGTGACGGCGGTGGCAATGCCCATGAGAAAGAAGACATAAGGCAGCCAAAACGCCTGGACCTTGCTGGCCGCCATATTCTGCGACAGCACTTTCCCGGCGCTTCTGGCAAATAGAGTCTCCTCCGTGGCCTCCGTCCCCAGGAGCTTTACCGACTCTATTCCCGAAAGGCGTTGCTGTGTAAGCGCGGTCAATGAACCAAAGCCCTTACGGACCGAGGCCATGGCCGGACGTGCTTTTCGGGCATAGCTCAGCATGGCGTGCATCATAAAGGGAAGCATCACCAGATAGGCCATGCTCAGCAGGGCGTTCCAGCTCAGTAAAACAAAGAATATGCCGAGTATTGTAACCACGTTGTTAAGGATGTTGACCAGGCCCATTCCGTAGAAGCTTGCCAGAGTGTCGGTATCCGAAGTAACCCGGCTGACAAGATCCCCTATCTCCGAAGTGTCAAAGAATGAAAAGCTTCTTCTGTTCAGCGCGGAAATTGCTTCAGTACGCAAAGAATGCACTATTTCCTGGCCGGTGCCTTCCATTATTACCCTCTGCCAATAATACAGTACTCCTTTGAGCGCTGCTGCGCCCACAATCATCAGGAACGTGTAGCCGAATATCGTCGCCGGTTTTCCCTGGTGTATAGCGTCAACCGCGGTGCGAACCAGCCAGGGGGGCAACAAAGTCAGCAGTCCTGTAGTCAACAGCAAAAATGTCCCAAGCAGAGCCACACGCCAGTGACCCGAAAAGAGTCCGAGCAAGCGCAAAAGTATGCTCGGCTTAAGCTTTTCCTCCTGCAAGACTATCACCCCCACTGCTTTGCTTTAACCTGCCATATAGACTCACAATACAATCGTTTATGGCATATGTCAATAACTCGCGGGATTTCTTGTAGGCGAAAATGTCAGGCCGCGGCCAGAGAACTGTTGGCAATCCAACGCTGATCATAAATTTGGTGAAGATAGCACAGGATATCACCGTACTAAGTCGAAATGATTCTGATATGGCTATTCTTCGCCACCACAACCGAGGGAGTGAAACAATGGCATCCTTGCAGCGATCACAGAGCGACATAAGCTCCCCCCGTAGCCAGTTACTCTTTGCCATGGGTAGCGCCGGCTTTAATCTCATGGAGCGGCTGATAGTGCTCTATGTTCCTTTCTATTTCTTACCGCCCGCAGAGTACGGAGTGCCAAATCTCGTTCCCGAGCACCGCTTTTTAGGTGTTGCCACGGTGCTCGGCATGGCCCTGGTACTGGGACGAATTATTGACGCCTTCGCCGACCCGATTATTGCTGCGCTTAGCGACCGGAGTGACTCGCCGGTAGGCCGTCGCAAGGTCTTCCTCTATTACAGTACCTTACCGTTGGCTCTCTGCGGAGCTTTAATCTTCTTCCCACCTTTCCCTGGGCAAACCTCCACCTGGAACGGGGTGTGGCTGGGTATAATCCTGGCTTTCTTCTACATCGCCTACACCGGATACGTGAACCCGTACCTGGCGCTTATTTCCGACCTTGGCCACACAGAGGAGCTTCGCCTCAAGCTTTCTCTCAGGGTAGCCATACTCGGCATGATTGCCACCCTGGCCGTGACCGCGGGAATACCCGAGTTTGTCAGCTGGCTGGGGTCGTCGCGGGGCATGGAACTGCGCACATCCTACCAGCTGTCAGTCACAATCTTTGCCGTCTCAGCGGCATTATTGCTTTACATAGCCACCCTGGGATTCCGTGAAAAAGCACTCCCCAAGCATCTTCACACAGAGGAGCGCGGAACCTGGGCCTCGCTGCGTGACACCTTCTCAAACATTACCTTCCGCACTTATGTGCTGGGAGAGATGCTGCTGCAGTTTGCACTGAACCTCATGACCATGGGTCTCCTATACTATATTGTAGTAATCTTTCGGCGTCCACAAAGCTTCATGACTGTGCTGGCAGGAGCCATGGCTGCCCTGGCGGCGGGTGTGTTCCCCTTCGTGGGACGTGCCGCGCTCAGATTCGGGAAACGGAATCTCTTTATCGTTGGTCTGGGAGTTATGATCATCTGTAGCCTTACCCTCTTCCTCCTCAGCTTCAACATGGATGGTTTTATGCACTATCTGGGTGTCATGACTTTGGCCTTCATGGGGGTACCTCTGGCCATTTTCTCCATTCTCATTAGCCCTGCCATTGCCCAGATGGCTCGCAGGCACACGATAAAAACAGGGATTTCCAAGGAGGCGATGTTTTTCGCCGCCAGGGCTATCCCTGTCAAGTTCGTTATTGCCGCCGCCGGGGCGACATTCTCTTACCTGCTGGCTGCTTTCGGCAAAGACATAGCCAGGCCTCTGGGTGTGCAACTCAGCCTTCTTGTCATTGCCCTGTCCAGCCTGGCATCTCTGCTGGTCTTCTCGCGCCTACCTGACGACAGGGTAGACGGGTAGATTTGCGCTTGGTAGAGCCGAGCATCCGGCACTCGGCGTTCAGCCATCAACGAGCAGGAGTACGACAGCCTGATAGGTTCTGATAAAGCCTGATAGGTACACAGGTGGGGATACCTGACACAGGCACCACGGCTGAGGGAACACTGTTACCACAGGGGTGGCGCAAAGGTCTGTCTCTTGTCGCCTGTTGCTTGTCGCTTGTGGGTTTGCGAGCT
This sequence comes from Firmicutes bacterium UBA2296, assembly GCA_002345475.1. Taxonomy (GTDB): domain Bacteria; phylum Bacillota; class UBA994; order UBA994; family UBA994; genus UBA2296. The sequence continues at coordinate 16,405 of DDWC01000158.1, read as the reverse complement.
TGGCGGCGATCGTAGCGGCGAGGCCGTGACTCACGGCCCGGCCTTTCAGTATTACCGAGACGAACCTTATCAGGCTCATCAGCCATATCAGTACTCATCAGGCTACCGCTTTCATGTCTCTTCCCTTCCAGTACGAACCACGCGCTATTTTCCTGTATCCCTGCATGATCCTGAGCAGTGCAGCGCCATTAACGACCTGGCCACCTGCCTGCTACGCCTGAAGTTGTATAGGCCTAGGAGTGCCAGCAAAACTGTGAAGACAGAACCACCGAGAAAGGTCATGGGAGATCCTCCTCTGACTGGCAGCGCCTCATGGCACCAGCCGTCCCTACTGTACTTGTTGTTATCATTATCCCGTACCAGCATTAAGAGGAAGCAAAGAAAGCGTTAAAGCAAAGTTAAACCGGCCGTCTCGCACAGGAGACGGCCGGTTTTTGCTCGTGACGAAGAACCGATAGCGAATACCTGACACAGTCACCACTGCCGGGGACACTGTTACCACAGGGGTGGCGCAAAGGTCTGTCTCATGTCGCCTGCAGCTTGTCGCTTGTGGATTTGCGACCTTGGCGTCAGGTGTAGCGGCGAGACCGTGGCTCGCCGCCCCAACCCTCACGCCTCACGTCTAACGCCTAAAGTCTCGCATGGTTTGTGTTTTTTGATTTTTGATTGGATGCTCCAAGCGCTGTCTTCCCTACTGCGACTTGATAAGAACCAGTTCCTCCTGCGGTGGGATGAGATATTCGGCGCCGTGTTCTGTGACTACGGCCATTTCCTCCACAGAAATAAGTCTCTCGGCAGTACCATAAGGCCTGGCATCCTCCCAGGCAAAGAACCCGTCAAAGGCAAAGGTCTGCCCCGGACGTAACACACGCAGTGAATCCGGAGGGGGAACTTCTCTCTGCCCGCCTGTGAGCGCCGGACCGATATCGTGGGCCCAGTAACCAACAGGGTGACCTGTTCCCCACTTCACCGGACGCGATCCATTCTGCTCCATCCAGCGGCGCTGCGCGCTGTCGACGTCAAGCCCTGTGGCACCCGGCTTCATGGCCGCCAAAGCTATGCGATGTCCCCTGCGGGCTATTTCGAACTTATGCAGGGCCTCCTGCGGCGGCTCCATCTCGCCTGGCGACAGCACATAGGCAAATCGCTGGTAATCTGTACACCAAACATCAAAAACCTTGATGCCGAAATCCGTCTGCATAAAGTCGCCGGGTATAATCAACTTGTCGCTGGCCCCAGCGTGACCGCGGGGAAAACCGGAGTTGACGCTTGGGTTATGAGCAGGGGACCATCCAAAGCCCAGACCTAGTTCGGCCACCTTGCTTTGTATGAACGCGGCAACTTCTGAGTCCCTGGTCTCTCCCGGGACAATGCGGCTATAAGCCTCCAGCTCTATCTGCACAGTCAGTTCCCCAGCCTGACGCATAATCTCCACTTCCTGTGGCAGTTTCACGGACAACCATTCGGCTACCAGGTTTTCCGATGAAACCAGCCGACCGCGCAGTTCTGCAGGCAATGCTGCTTCCATTTGCAGCCTTAACGTATGGGACAGGCCGTCGGCGACGTTTTTGGCAGAACTGTTGACAGCAATAGCCTTGGGGTTAATTTCGGTAAGGATACGGGCCAGGTCGGTCCATATTGTGGAGGGGTCCTCCAACGGAACTACTCGGTCGTGCACCTGCATTTCTGACAAGCCTACGGCCTCACCCCAGGGTGATAGCGCCGTTGAGGCCACTGCCCCGTCCAGCAAAGTGAACAGGAAAGCGGCCGTACCTCCGGCGTTCTCGCCGCCGATATGCATAGCCAGGGGGTCATTGGCGTTTTCTCTGCAGATAACCACCCAGGCATCGACACCGGCAAGTTGCATAGCCGCTGGTAACAGTGTGCGGATCCGCTCCTTGCGAATCCCGGGCCAGGGATTTGTCTGGCCACTAAATGGGTTCCTAAGCAAACTGATTCCTCCTCAAAGACAATTTTGCTTTATCATGCTAAAGCATTTCTTCCTCATCATACCACAAAAGCGTGCAGGACAATCGTCCCCACGCTTTAGAGCTGTGCTGATAATTTGGCTGCAATCTCTGTAACCAGTTCCTCCACTGAGTGGTCAGCACTCAGTTCCATAACAGGACAGGCAGCCCTGGACAGGAGCAAGCGATGGGATACCAGCGAATTACCCACGGTATCATCAGACGTCTCGTAAGTCGCCGCCCAGGCCAGGAACGATTCTGTATCGTCATAATGGTCACCCCCGGGCAAAGCCCGCTCTCCGTAGCGTAACAGTTCTCGCTTACGTAGACGGTCAATGCGGACGCCATGGTCTAGCCGCAGGAACACTAATAAGTCAAGATGATGCGGATAACCCTGCGCCCAGGATTGAGGTGCACCGGTAAACACAAAGCTTTCATGAGTTGCCAAATCGGCAAACATCATAGCCCGCTTCTCCTCGTCAGTTCGCTTGACGCGAAAGTCGTCATCCACCCAATAGTAGCGATCGCACTCCAGCAGAGGGATGCCAAAGTACTTGCTCAGAGCATGACCCAACGTGCTCTTGCCTGTGCCCGAGGCGCCGATAATCTGTATCCTCACGATGGTTTCACTCCACCGGTTCGTAGACCCCGTATTTTTCGTTGAGAAAATCAATTGTAGCGTGCATTAGTCGCTTTAACACTTCCGCATCGATATCTGCCAGCTTCTTGACGTAGATACAAGCCTTGCCCATTTTGTACTTTCCCAGGCCCTCAAGCAAATGCTCATGTTCCGGATACCCGGTGTAAACGTAGAGTGATATCGCCGCCTTGCGCGGCGAAAAACCAACCAGCGGCCAATCCCCCTCCTGTCGACTGCGATCTGATTTGTAATGGTACTGGCCAAAGCCTATCATCGTGGGTCCCCACATTTTAGGTGGATGGCCCGTTGCTTCCTGCATTAGCTGCACAAGCTCGAGGCTGTCCTGACGCTTCTGCTCAGTATCGGCAAAACTATGAATGAACTCAAAAACGTCTCCACCGTGCTGCCTGGTCTTCAACTCTGTCATAATAATGCCTCCTTGCGCCGCGATTGGTAGCGAACTGGCTGTTGTTAGTTGTCAGTTCGTAGCTAGCAGTTCTTAGCTGCTGCCTTCTTGGAAACTAAACCATAAACGAACGCAACAGACGACAACCCACCGGGCTGCTTGGTGATCAGTCACAAAGAGTGGTGGAGGCGAAGGGATTCGAACCCTCGACTTCCACGTTGCGAACGTGGCACTCTCCCACTGAGTTACGCCCCCACTAGGGTTAATTATAAGCCCACATACGTCTATTGCCAAGAAAAGGTTGATGCCCGGTAGCCAGTGTACGATTTCTCGCCGCTGTCAGTCCAACATTAGCTTAGAGTCAGTTTCTCCGGGAATGCCCGCAGCCTGAGGGTGCTCCACATGGCATCGATGTATGCTCTGGTATATACCTGCTCAATGTCGTGATATAGGGTCGCTGCCCTCTCTGTCAGCTCATATCCAGCGGCATCCTTCCTAAGGAAACCCAGTTTCTCAGCCAGAAGGAACTCAAAACCAAACATTTCTTGCATTGGGATCCCGATTATGCTCTCAAATCTGTTCGGATCTATCCTCAACGAATAGGCACTCCAAAAGAGAAAATACACGGCACGCTGTCTCTTCGTGAAACGCAGTGTCAAAGCTGTAGGAAGCGACTCTTCATACACACGTTTCCGATATTCTTCTATCGAGAAAGTGTTTATCTTGAAAGTGTCCTTGAGCAAGCTGGTAGCAGAAACGCCAAAACCCAGAAAGTAGTCTCGCGTAACAGATGAATACTTGCCGGTGCCCTTTTTGGCGAAAGTCCATACGGAGGTTCGCTCCAGATTGTTCCCTTTACATTGGTCGTGGAGTATCCTGAGCATCTTTCTCTTGGCACGAGCCGAAATCGGCTGGAAGGCATTTCTCGCGAAGGTGAAGTCGATAAAGGGATACGTCGAGACCTGGGTCGCACCGTTTTGAAAAGCCAGGTTTATGTCACTGGTGAGAGTATCCCGGGTTTGCCCGGGCAAGGCGAAAATCAGATCCACGTCAATGACATCGAAACCCTGGTCAGAAACAAGCTTAAGTTTATCCTCCAGCGGTTCCCAAGTCCGTCCCAGGCTGGCCAGACACGATTTGTCGAATGATTGCACTCCAACACTGACCATGCTAACACCTGCGGCACGAAGCCTGTGCAGAGTGACCTCGTCTATGTCCTGTGGGTGGATCTCGACGCCGACTCCTCCCGTTATCTCGAAGTACCTTTTTAGACGAGTGATTATCTCAGGCAGATCTTCCGCCATCAGTGCAGGAGTACCTCCTCCGAAATAGAGGCTGGTCGCCCGCCTGACGCCATTGATGCCCTTGCCGACCAAATCAATCTCTTTCAGCAGGGCGGATTTATAGGAGGTGGCGAGGTCAACATCATACGGCACCTTGCAGTAGGGGCAGAAGCTGCACAACTCCCGGCAAAAGGGAATATGGACATAGAGACCGAGACCATCCATTCCCTCGAGTGCCATCTGTTTATCGTTGACATTATCAAAGACAAAAGGTCGCAATGAGCGAGTCAGGGCAATTCTCATCAATGACGTCAATATCATAGCTGTCACTCCCAAAGGCACTTGGCATATGTTCTTAGCATGTCGATCATGACAGGGATGTGAAAATCGAAGACCAAGGAGAGTTCTGCCGGGAAGAAGAACCCGCATTGCGCGCACAAACCCGGTACGTCGACACAACGCCCGCACAGCCAACGCTCACCATTTTCGATTATCACGCATTGGTTACACGGAGTCCGGAAACTGTTGTCCACGATGTACGGGAATGCGCTTCTCAAGTTGAGAATCGAATACCCCTGATCCATCAAGTCCTCAATCCTGTTGACGCAAAGCTGTTTTTCAGCCCGGTTGAGCTGCAAGTCTTCCACCCCCGCATACGGAGTGTGAAAGTTGAACGAAATCGCCCTCACCGTGGGCAAGGCTGCGACAATCTCGCAGGTGCTCTCGATATCATTCTTGTTGATTTGATTAATGGACATATAAACACAGATATTGCGGCTGCCGGACTTGCTAATATTTGCTAACACGGTGTCAAAGGAGTCGCCGCGGATTCTGTCGTGAATCGCCTGCGGTCCGTCAAGGCTCACCAGAATGAGATCAGCTTCCGGCAACGTAAGAGAGAAGGTTCCGTTAGTGACTATGTTGACGAAAAGGAACCCCATTTTCCGGGCTTCCTTCACAAGATCCTGCAAGGACATTGCTCCGTCATGCCATAGGAAAGGTTCACCACCGTAGAAGAAGATGACTCGCACCCCGTCTGAATACAGAGCCTGCATGTCCTTCCTTATCTGAGCGTAGGGGTAGATGACAGAGGTGATATTGTTGACTGTACAGTGTCTGCATGACAGATTGCATCTATCTGTAAGGATTACGGAGCCAACCAGAGGACTGTCCCTTCTGAACAGAAGTGCTCTCAGACCCCAATACGACAGTTTCACCAGCGAACTTGCCCGCACAAGGACCACCCCTAAGATTCCACTCTTCTAGCCAATGCACCCTCAATGTCCTTCAGCCTCTCCTGAAACTCGTGCGGGTCTATTTCGCCTCTGGCATATCTCTCACACAAAATGGAGATGGCGGAGCCTCCCTCCCTCGTGGGGAACTCCTTCTGCAGAAAGTGTTCTTTGACAAACCTGACGGCGATAATGATGGCAACTGCCCAGAAGAGCAGATACATCGCCATAGAAGCCAGTCCCAGCCACCAGTAATTGCTATCCTGCACTAACTGACTGCTGAATCCATAGAATGGATGCATGGTCTCCCCTCCTACTTGTCCAAATGTGCAGAAAAACATCAAACCCCTCAGTTAGAGGGGGTTCCAATGATTCCGACAATCAGTTGCTATGTAAGGGCAGAAGAAGCCGGAACTGTCGACGCAGGCTAAGCTTCTTCTACACCCATTATAATCCCGACGAAGGGGAGTTGCCAAGAACAGCACTGGCGCTGAGTGCAAGGCTCCCGGAGAGAGTTGATCCGTTTGGGGCTCACACCGATGTTTTATCCTTCACCAGTTTGCTCAACTGCTCATTTTCCAGCTTTTGCTGCACAAGCTCTTTCCTGAGCTGCTCGTTAACCTGTTGCTGACGTTCTATGTTATCTTTGCGCCCCTGCTCATTCTCCTTTTTCAGCTGTTCATTCTCCTGCCGCTGACGTTCGGTGTAATCTTTTGCCTGGCGGGAGAAATCCTGTGTTTGGCGATCATATCTACTGCCCTGTCGCGCGTACACGCCAACCAACAGCCCCAGGCCACCAAGAACAATTTGACCCATGTTTACGTAATTCGGATCGCTCGTAAACATTGGGACCACTCCTGTGATTCCCAGAATGCCTAGAGCTAAGAGAGCCAGTCCAAGGATCAGAGACATCGTTTTTGTCATGGCATTTACCTCCCCATACGTTTCGACCAACCATCATTACAAGTAGTCGAACTTTCTATTGATGCTACAAGCTTCTAACAATTACTATCATTTGTCAATGTATTATTCTTCTTATCATTGTCATCAATAGACACATGTTGATCAACAGCCTGATGCTGCCGCCATTGTTCTGTTTCTTTTCTGGCCCGTTTCTCATCCATTTCTCGTGTTTGCCGAGCGATGTTACCCTCACCAACCAAACCAAAAAAGACCGCCTTTCGGCGGTTCTTTTGATTGTATCCTATTCCTTAGGTCCCAGCGCAAAGGTCAGAGTGCCTGACGCTACAAGAGCATCGCCAACGTAGGCTTTGGCTTCGCCTTTGCCCACACCCATGCGAAACGAGGTAAGGTTAACCTCCATGCTCAAACAGTCTCCCGGTCGCACCTGACGCCGGAAGCGCACGCCATCAATGCCGGCAAAAAAGGCCAGTCTGCCGCGGTGCTCAGGGATAGAGAGAATAGCCACCGCTCCTACCTGCGCCATAGCCTCAATGATAAGCACGCCAGGCATGACCGGATAATCAGGGAAATGCCCCTGAAAAAACTCCTCGTTAATTGTTACGTTCTTTACACCCAGTGCCCGCACTCCCGGCTCAAGCTCAAGAATGCGGTCAATCATGAGAAAGGGGTAGCGATGTGGGATTATTGCCTTGATCTCGTCAATACCCAGCATCACTTAGCCCTCATAACGGGCGAGAACCACGCAGCAGTTGTGCCCACCAAAGCCAAGGCTGTTCTTGAGGACAGCCCGCACCTGCATCTGGCGAGCGACATTTGGGACATAGTCCAAATCGCACTCCGGGTCAGGCTCTTCCAAGTTGACCGTCGGATGCACCCAGCCTGTGTCTATGGACAGCGCAGCGGCTATCAGTTCGGCAGCGCCAGCAGCGCCCAGCAGGTGGCCAACCATGGACTTGGTAGAACTAATAGCAAGCTTTTTGGCGTGTTCGCCAAAGACGCTCTTCAGAGCCATGGTCTCCAGCTTGTCGTTAAGTTCAGTAGAAGTCCCGTGCGCATTGACATAATCAACCTCATTGGGCGCAATGCCGGCGTCAGACAGCGCTTTATTCATGCAGCGGATGGCGCCAGCGGCACTGGGGTCGGGTGCGGTGACATGGAATGCATCGTTGGTGGTGGCATAACCCTTCACTTCAGCATAGATATGCGCGCCGCGGCTAAGGGCGTGCTCCAATTCCTCCAGAACCAGTACGGCCCCGCCTTCGCCCATGACAAATCCGTCGCGTCCCCGGTCAAAGGGGCGACTGGCTTTCCCAGGTGATTCGTTACGGGTACTGAGTGCCCTGGCAGAGTTAAAGCCGGCAATAGCCAGGGGAGTAATGGCTGATTCAGCACCTCCCGCCAACATGGCCACCGCGTCACCACGCTCTATAACCCGGGCCGCGTCGCCAACAGACTGAGCTCCGCTGGCACAAGCCGTCACGATGTCACTGCTTGGCCCCTTAAGGCCCAAGGCGATTGCCAGCTGGCCCGAAGCCATATTGCCAATCATCATGGGAACCAGAAATGGACTCACCCGGCTTGGGCCTTTTTCACCAAGAACCTGGCACTGACCCTCCAGTGTTTCCATCCCGCCAATACCAGAGCTCACATAAGCGCCTATGGCATCGGCATTTTCCTCGCTGACTGTGAGGCCGGCATCAGCAATTGCCAGAACCCCTGCCGCCACGGCAAATTGCGCGAAACGATCCATGCGTCTGGCTTCTTTCTTGTCCATGTAGAGACCCGGATCAAAGTCCTTCACTTCAGCCGCTATCCGGGTAGCATGCTGACTGGCGTCAAATCTGGTAATGGGACCGACACCCGACTTACCATCCAGCAACGCCTGCCAGAAAGCTTGCTTGCCGGTGCCTATGGGCGCGACGATCCCGAGGCCAGTGATTACCACTCTTCGCTTCATAACAGCCCCCTAAGCTTGACGTGCCGTCACATAATCAACGGCGTCTTTTACAGTCAGGATGTTTACCATATCAGCCTCGGGAATGGTGATACCAAACTCTTCCTCAAGACCCATGACCAGCTCCACCAGATCCAGAGAGTCAGCACCAAGGTCTGCCTTGAAAGCGGCCTCCAGGGTTACTTCCTCTTCACTGACCGAAAGCTTGTCTACAATGACGGGAATCATCTTTTCCAAAATACTCATTCTACAGTCACCTCCTTTCGCTGATTACATGTTCATGCCGCCGTCGACTCTGATCACCTGTCCGGTGATATAGTCGGCTCCGGCCAGAAAACATACTGCCTGTGCCACCTGGTCGGGCGTGCCCGCCCTTCCCAGGGGAATGGCCGAAAGATACGAATTTTTCACTTCCTGGGGCAAATCCGCCGCCATGCCGGCGTCTATAAACCCGGGAGCCACTGCATTGCAGGTTATTCCCCTTGAGGATAATTCCTTGGCCAGACTCTTGGTGAGCCCAATAAGTCCTGCCTTGGACGCCGCGTAGTTGGCCTGCCCGGCATTGCCCATAATACCCACCACGGATGATATATTTATGATTCTGCCGCTGCGCTGTCTTACCATGAACCGGGCGGCAGCCTTTGACGTGAGAAATGCTCCCGTGAGATTCGTGTCAAGAACACGTTGCCAATCGGCAAGCTCCATTCTCAGCACCAAACCGTCTCTTGTAATGCCTGCATTATTGACCAGTATGTCCACGCTGCCAAAATGACCGACTACGTCTGCGACCAGGCGGGTGACCTGAGCCTCATCGCATATGTCCGCCTGAAAGGCCGCAGCCTGTCCACCGGACTCAACTATTGCACAGACCAAATCCTCAGCCGCAGCGCGGTTGCCTGCGTAATGTACCGCTATTGCGTGACCGGCTTCAGCAAGCCTGAGGCAAATCGCCTGGCCGATGCCACCGGTACCGCCTGTGACGATTGCTGTTCCCAAGAGAGCACCTCCAAAAGTTTGTCCACTTCTTCAGCCTTGGCAACGCTATATACCGTGGCCGTTTTATCAATCTTCTTAATAAAGGATGAGAGAGTCGTGCCGGGCCCAATTTCCACAAATGGTCCGTACCCGTCCTTGATGAGGCGCTTGATAAGTCCTTCAAATTTTACAGGTTTGTATACCTGCTGTACCAACAAGTCCACGGGGTTCTTTTTCCCGTAATATCCTGCTGTTACATTGCTCAACACCTTGATGCGCGGGCTTTTCAGTCTGGCCCTTTTAAGGTGTGGGCGCAGAGCCGCACCTGCTTCCTTAAGCATTACTGTGTGAAAGGGCGCGCTCACCGGCAACTTCACTGTCCGCTTGGCCCCAAGCTCACTACAGCGAGACATAGCAGCCTCGACGCCGGCCACTTCACCTGCTATGACAATCTGTCCGGGGCAGTTGTAGTTGGCCACCGCTACAATATGTTCTTTCACCGCTGCACATGCCTCTTCTACCTGTTTTGCTTCCAGACCCAGAATCGCTGCCACGGCGCCGACTCCAGCGGGCACAGCCGCCTGCATCAACCTGCCGCGCTCACGCACCAGGCGTACCGCCGTCGGGAAGTCCAGGCTATCCGCCGCCACCAGAGCAGGATACTCACCGAGGGAAAGGCCAGCTGCTACTGCCGGGACAACACCTCGCTTCCTGAGGACCTCCAGAAGCGCCACGCACATGGTGAGTATCGCCGGTTGGGTAATCTCAGTCATGTTCAGGTATTCCGCCGGACCGTCCCACATAACATCCCGCAAAGCAAAGTCCAGGCTCTTGTCAGCCAGTGCAAACACCTCTGCCGCTTCGGCGTACTTCTCGGCCAAATCCATACCCATACCGACATATTGACTCCCCTGACCGGGGAACAGGAATACTAGTTTGTCCATATCTTTCTACCCATCCTCTCTTCCGCCTCTGTCACCAGCTCAGTCATAATGCGCGCCACCGGGCGGATCTCTTTGACCAATCCAGCCGACTGCCCTGCCATCAATGAACCCTTGTGTCTGTCGCCGGTCTCAAAGGCCAGGCGCAATCGGCCGCTACCCAGCTTTTCGAGTTCCTCGCTGCCAACGCCCTGCTTCTCCAGCGTTGCATACTGCCTGGTCAGCTGGTTGCGCAGTGATCGCACTGGATGTCCGGTACTGGCTCCACAAATGACCGCATCGCGTTCACTGGCCCCTATTATCGCTTCTTTGTATCCAACATGGGCCTCACACTCATCAGAACATATAAAGACTGTGCCCAACTGCACCGCTGACGCTCCCAGCATCATGGCTGCAGCTATCCCCCGACCATCGGCAATGCCTCCGGCGGCAATAACGGGGATGGAAACGGAGTCTACGACTTGCGGTACCAGAGCCATGGTCCCCACCTCACCGATGTGTCCGCCTGACTCGCTACCTTCGGCAATGACCGCATCTACCCCCATGCGCTCCATTCGCCGGGCCAGAGCAACCGAGGAGAGTACTGGCATAATGCGACATCCGGCGGCCTTCAGTCTCTCCACATAGGGTCCCGGACTGCCGGCCCCAGTGGTGACCACCGCAACTCTTTCGTCTATTACTGCGTTAACAACGTCCTCCACGTGGGGAGACATCAGCATAATATTCACACCGAAGGGTTTTTGCGTCAGCAGTTTGGCCTTGCGGATTTCCTCCTGGACCCACGAACCAGGTGCATGGCCCGCACCAATAATGCCAAGACCGCCCGCTTCTGAAACTGCAGCTGCCAATCGAGACGTTGCAACCCAGGCCATACCTCCCTGGATGATGGGGTACCTGATACCCAACAATCCCGTCACTCTATGCAAACCTACCACCTACCATTCCAGCAGCGCTGACCCCCAGGTCAGGCCGCCGCCAAAGCCTACCAACAATACCCTGTCTTTGGCCTGAAAATTATGTTTGAACTGATGCAATGCCACGGGCACCGAGGCTGATGACATATTTCCGTAAAAGTCCAGATTAACTGCCACCTTAGTCATGGGTAGCTTGAGACGCTTGGCAAAGCTTTCGATAATTCGCATGTTGGCCTGATGAGGGACCACAAAGTCCACATCGGCAAAGGACAGACCAAGCTTGTCCAGCAGACGCCCGCCGGCTTCTTCCACAATACGGACAGCGAACTTATATACTTCCTGTCCGTTCATCTGTACGTAGTGTTGACGTTCAGCCACTGTGATAGTGTCGGCCGGACGCCGCGAACCACCCGCCGGCAACAACAAGACATCGGCTCCGTTACCGTCTGCCCCCAGATGCACTCCGCTGATGATCTGTCCGTCGGTCAGACTGCGGCTAATCACTGCTGCCCCTGCTCCGTCTCCAAACAGCACACAGGTGTTGCGATCCGTCCAGTCCACTATGCGGGAGAGGCATTCTGCTCCGATTACCAAAACGTGTTCCCAGTCACCGGCAACCACTCCCTGACGGGCCAGCTGCAAAGCGTAGATAAAACCTGTACAGGCAGCCCCAACATCAAATGCGGCGGCATTCTTCGCACCAAGCCGAGCCTGCACCAGACAGGCTGTGGCCGGGAAAGCCATATCTGGCGTAATAGTGGCTACAATGATGGCATCCAGTTCCTCGGCAGAGAGGCCAGCATCGGCAAGGGCGTCTACTGCGGCCCGATAGGCCAAATCTGAAGTGGCTTCTTCAGCGGCGGCAATCCTCCGCTCTCGAATACCCGTCCGAGAAACTATCCACTCATCGGATGTCTCCACGACACTCTCGAGGTCTTTGTTCGTCAATACTCTCGAAGGGAGATAAGCTCCCGTTCCCGTCATTTTCGCCTTGTACAAATCGCACCTCCTGTGCCATATATGATTATAAAAAGAATTAGCTTGTGCACATTTTCGTGCACAAGCTAATTATATCTGTGGCTATACTCATGTCAAGACCAAGATATTACAGCGAGTTCCGGTTCGCCTTCAGTCAGGTTTCTAAGGGCCTTCTTCCCCAATCAGATCCAGTATCAAGTTAGCAGTCAGGAGATGTTGCACCTGCCGTGATATAGCCCCGGGTCCGTCCCCTTTTTGAGAGCCGTAATAACCAAAATTAGCATGGTTGCCGCCCTCTATCTCCACAAAGACAGTATCCGCGGGAAGCAGTCTCTTTGTAGAGGTGAAGCGCTCGCGATTCATGACCCCATCGTCGGATGCCGTAATGGAGAGCACGGGGATGGCCAAATCAGAAAGATCACTGCTTTCTGCTGGATAAGCTGCGAGCAGGATCAAACCACTGACCTGTTCATGATACCTGGCAACATATATTGCAGCGGTCGCTCCCCCCAGCGAATGCCCCCCAATATACCACTTTTCGCCATGGTCGTATGCTTTGTGGATTCTGTCAAAGACTTTCCCGTTGAGTATGGACAGGTTCAGCGGCATGCGTGGCAGGAAAACCCGTATTCCCTCTGCAGCGAGCAATTGCGCCAGTACAGCGTACGCCTCAGTCTCCACGAGCCCACCCTGATAGAAAACCAACGAAGCCCATGGTTCGCCAGGTGGGTCAAAAACAACGATCCTACCCTCGATCCTCACGTTGCCCGCAGCCATGGATGCAGCAACCTCGGGCATGCTGTTGTAGGTCTGTGACTTTAGATAGCCAAGAAGTCCCCCGGCCAATACTAAAACAACCAGTATCACTAGCAGAATGATTCGCACATATCTGTTACGCTTCACGCACATTCACTCCCAGCCTTCACCTTCTGCGCAGCTTCTGACTCTGAATAGCTTTGAAACCGGATATGACATCATTAATCTCTGCGGTGATGTTATTCTGTCTTTCCAGACGATAACGAAAGTTAAGTTCCTCCTTGCGCTCCCGGATGTTCCTTTCGGCGCCCTGCATTGATGCCAGGCGACTGGCATTTTCAGCTGCCAGGGAATAGCAGAAAGCTCGATACAGCGTGATAAAAAAATACTGCTGTAGCAAATGGGAAAGCAAGGCCTCCCTTTCAACGAAATAGGTGGGGAGGCTTTTCCAGCCCACATCGCTACCGTTGGCGATCAGTTCATCCGGACTAAGAGGCAAAAGACGTTCCTTTACCTCTGTGAAGTTTATGCCATCTACAGGCCTATTATAGTACAGCCATACCTGGGCGACTCGGCTGAAACCCTCTATCTGAGTGAGCAACCTCTGCACTGACGAGGTTATGCCGTCAACGGTTTGCGGCACGCCAAAAGAGGCCACCAGGGCGAGATGCTCATCCATGCGAGACTCAACCTGATGACCCACTGCCACCACAAAATGATCTTCCCGGGGAGGTATCTCATCCAGAGCAAAGGTAGAGATTCTTTCGTTGAAACGTCCAGCCAGGCCGTAGTCAGAGCCAAATACAATGTGCAAGGAGCCTCGAGCACCAATATCCTCTTGCTCCTCCTGCTCTTCCCCCTGCTCTCCGTCGTCTGCCATGACCACCGATAACGACATATCGAGAATCCTGCGGTAATCCTGCGAGGCATCTGCAGCCGACTGAAATTGCAGGATGTTGGAAGAGGCCAGGGCCTTCATAGTGTTTACTATTGCGCCGAGGGTCTCGGCTGAATCGATGCTACGCCTGATGCTTTGCAGGTCACTCATTGGTTTCGCCCCACTCACTCTGAAGCACCAATCTCACCTGACCAAGAAAGCTCTCCTTTTCCTGCTTCCCCAGCCGGTTACCGGCCAGGATGGTCTCTGCAAAGCGCTCATCGCCGCGGACCACACGGCGCACGGCTTCTTCAGCTTGCGTTATGTCCGCCAGCGGCACAACATCCAGAACGCCAGAAGTTACCGCCAGCAAAACTCCTATCTGCTCGGCAACCGGCATGGGACTGTATTGCGCCTGACCTAAGATCTCACGAATGCGTTGGCCACGATCCAGTATCTTGCGGGTTCCTTCATCAAGTCGGGTCCCGAAGCTGGCAAAGATCTCAAGCTCTTCGAACTGCGAATACGTCAGCTTCAGGGCGCTGGTTATGTCACGATAAGCGGGCAACTGAGTCTGGCCCCCTACTCGGGACACGGAGGTTCCGATCTGCACCGCCGGAAGACTGCCGCGCTGGAATAGCTTTGGCGAGAGGTAGATTTGCCCGTCGGTTATGGAAATAAGATTTGTAGGTATGTAGGCAGAGAGGTTCTCCGCCTGTGTTTCTATTATGGGCAGGGCTGTGAGACTGCCACCGCCCAGCGACTCCCTAAGCTGCGTCGCTCTCTCCAGCAAACGTGAGTGTATATAGAAAATGTCACCGGGGTACGCTTCGCGGCCAGGGGGTCTCTCCAGCAGCAGGGAGAGCTGGCGATAAGCTCTGGCGTGGCGGGTCAGGTCGTCATACACTATAAGAACGTCCCGGCCCAGACTCATATAGTACTCACCAAGCGAGGTCGCGGCATAAGGCGCTATATATGGCACCCCAGGGGCATCTTCGGCACCCGCCACCACCACAACGGTATACTCCATAGCGCCATGATCCCGCAATACTGCAACAGTCTTGGCCACGGATTCAACCTGCTGACCAATAGCGCAGTAAATGCAAATCACATTCTCGTGCTTCTGGTTGATGATTGTGTCAACTGCAATAGCCGTCTTGCCGGTCTGCCGGTCGCCCACTATCAGTTCCCTCTGGCCGCGTCCCACAGGAACCACTGCATCGATCACTTTTATGCCCGTTTGTAGCGGCCGGGTCACCGGATCCCTATTCATGATGGGCGGGGACTCGCGCTCAATCGGCCACGACTCCTCGGCTACCACCGACGTGGATCCATCAATGGGTATGCCCAGAGGCGTTATCACCCGTCCAATGAACTCCAGCGAGACTGGAACTTCGACAACCTGCCCTGTCCTCTTCACTCTATCGCCTGAGTTAATGTGGTCGTAATCGCCCAGAAGTATCACCCCGGTAACATCGCGGTCAAGGTTGTAGGCCATCCCCATGGTACCCCCGGGGAACTCAACCAGCTCAAGGTTCTTAAGAGCCATCAGTCCCCGGATGACGGCTATGCCACTGTCCAGTGAGATTACCGTGCCGCTTTGTTCCAGATCCACGGCCTGAAGATCAGCTCCGGCGACGATCTTCACCGCCTGTCGCAGCGCCTCGAGTTCTGCCTTGATCATGATTTTCTCCCCAGTTCTTCTCGCAACTCCCGGCTCACTTCTTCCAGGTACCTGGCCATGTTTTTCTGTACCAGCAAGGTGGCAAAACTCAACTCGTAGCCGAGACCCAGGCCTTCGTCGACCTGGTAAGATAGACGCGGCAGGTAACCAAGAGCCTTCGCAAGACTATCCTCCAGCTCCTCACGTTCATCAGGCAGCAGGGCAGCGTGGCTTACCACCGTAGCCTGATCTTCACTGCCAGGGCTCTCACCGTCCAGGTCTGCGGGCGTTATTTCTCCTATGCGTTTCACAAACAAATCAAAAACGCGTCTCTCAAGATCTTCACCGGACAGGCTCTTGAGGATGGTCGAAGCTAGCCGTACCGCTGCCTCACCGATGGTGAAGCGCACTTCCCGAAGGAAAGTCTCCTGATCGCGTTCAAACTGTTTATGCAGTTCTGTGCCCCTGGCGTCCGCCTCACCCCGATATTTCTCCATGAGTTGTTCATATTGCTCCCTGGCTTCTTCACGTGTTTTTGCCAGAATGCCCGCTTTGGTCTCTTCAATCTGTGACAGTTTGCTGCTCAGCTCGGCCGCCTGCTCCTCGGCCTTGATCTTCATCTGCTCCGCGTCAGCCTGCTGAGAGGCCAGCAGCTCCTGGCGGGCCTGCATGGCCGCCCCAACCGGCTTATAGAATAACTTGTTGAGCAGAAAGAGCAATATAAAGAAATTGACCATTTGGGCAACAATCTGGAACCAGTTGATCTCCATTATGGTGTGACTTGCGCCCAGAAAGGATTGGCAAAGAGCAGGATCATAGAGACGACAAAACAGTAGATTGCTGTGGATTCAACCATAGCCAGGCCTACAAAGAGTGTTCGGGACAGCGTATCCGG